>JAIWAT010000050.1:0-10547 GCA_048634225.1 Anaerolineales bacterium
ACATCGATGCGGCCGTCCCTGATAAGCCCGCTTACGATATTTCGCATACCTGCCGGCACCATGGCACCGGCCAGCCCGAAGAATCTTGTACATTCGGTATCCTCAAGCATGGCAGTGTAGATGTCCACGGCTTCTGCCAGCCTGCCGGCACCGAAAGCGCAACCGCTCATCTGGTCGATCAGCTGGTCTACTGACATGTTCGGGGTAATGGCAGCGTGGCGGATGGGTTGTTCGAGCTTGCTGTGTTTGTTATGTTGGTTCATGGAAGGTCCTATCAACTCAATATAATGATAGTCTATGCTTATATTTACCTATCCTCAGTTTTCCTAAGTTTTATATAATCTTGTTACACTATGGTTGTCGATACATAACGGAAATACCATATTATTGTATCCATTTCAAAAAGTATGGCAAAGTGCAAAATTAATATAGACACAGATTTCACAGATTACACTGATTTTCACAACAACTATTAATCTGTGTAATCAGTGAAATCTGTGTCTCAAAATTCCGAGCAATATGGTCAATTACCATTTAATTTGAAAGGGATACATATTATTCATATATACCATGTTCATTACAACCAATATTCCCTTTCACCGGAGCGATCATTAAATGGATTCCAACTATAATCCCAAACAAATCGAGCCAAAATGGCAGCAGCGCTGGGAAGAATCAGGCGCATTCAAAGTAACAGAGGACCCATCCAGGCCAAAATACTACTGCCTTGAGATGTACCCGTACCCATCAGCAGCTCTGCACATGGGACATTTGCGTAATTATTCCATTGGTGATGGCATTGCAAGGTATAAACGGATGCAGGGTTACAATGTGCTCTATCCAATGGGCTACGATGCCTTCGGGCTGCCTGCAGAAAATGCAGCCATAAAGCAGAAGATAGACCCGGAAACCTGGACCCGCAGCAATATCGAGTCCATCAAGGCCCAGCAGCAGGAAATGGGGCTGTCATACGACTGGTCAAGGCAGATACAGAGCCTTGATGAGGACTACTACAAATGGAACCAGTGGATATTCCTGAAACTGTATGAACGGGGCCTGACTCTCAGGGAGAGCGCCATCATCAACTGGTGTCCCGACTGCAACACCGTACTTGCCAACGAGCAGGTCATCAGCGGCAGATGCTGGCGGTGCTCATCAGTGGTTGAGCAGAAGGAGTTGAAGCAGTGGTTCTTCAAGATAACCGACTATGCCGATGAACTCCTGTCTGACCTGGACAGCCTGGACTGGCCTGAATCTGTCAAGCTGATGCAGCGCAACTGGATAGGGCGCAGCGAAGGGACCATCATCAATTTCAACATTGCCGATACGGGCGAGACCATTCCTATATTCACAACCAGGCCCGATACCGTGTTCGGGGTCACGTTCATGGTATTCGCACCCGAGCACCCCCTGATAAAAGAATGGGTGGAAGGTACAAATTACCAGGCACCGTTTGAGGACTTCCTTGCCGAAGTGCAGCAGGAAGATAAGTTCCAGCGCATAGCCGCAGACAGGGACAAGAAGGGATTATTCATCGGGAAGTACGCTGTAAACCCGCTGACAGGAGATAAAATCCCGGTATTTGTTGGCAATTTCGTTATCTACGAATACGGCGGTGGAGCTGTGATGGCAGTGCCCGCCCACGACCAGCGCGACTTCGAGTTTGCAAAGGTATATGATATTCCCATCAAAGTGGTAATCCAGCCAGAGGACAGGGAACTTGATTCCTATGAGATGACCGAAGCTTACGTAGATGACGGGGTGCTGGTCAACAGCGGCGAGTTCGACGGCATGAACAACCGTGATGCCATAACCGGAATAAGCGAGAAACTGGAAAGTATGGACCTGGGCAGGCGTACTGTCAATTACAAACTCAGGGACTGGCTCATATCAAGGCAGCGCTACTGGGGCACACCCATACCTATAATCTACTGCGACAACTGCGGCACCGTGCCCGTACCGATCAAGGACCTGCCTGTCAGCCTGCCCAAGGATGTGGAATTCACAGGCAGCGGCAACCCGCTGGCCACTTCACAGACCTTTGTCGATACCACATGTCCCACATGCGGCGGGGCTGCCCGCAGGGAGACCGACACCATGGATACCTTTGTGGACTCATCCTGGTATTTCTTCAAATACTGCAGTCCACGCTCAGAAGATGTCCCGTTTGACAGGGAAGCCGCATCCTACTGGATGCCAGTGGACCAGTATATCGGAGGCATCGAACATGCGATCCTGCACCTGCTGTATGCCAGGTTCTTTACCAAGGCACTGAGGGATATCGGTCTCACAGATGTAAAAGAACCCTTTGCCAGACTGCTGACACAGGGCATGGTGAACAAGGAAGCACCTTATTGCGAGCAGTGCAGTAGGTTCTTACCCCCTGGAAATTTTGAGGGAGATTCGTGCAGTTCCTGCGGCAGCAAATATACAATGAAGAGCGCAAAGATGTCCAAGAGCCTGGGTAATGTGGTAGACCCGCAGGTACTTATGGGAAAGTATGGTGCCGATACTTCACGCTTCTTTATACTTTTCGGCTCGAACCCTGAGCGGGAACTGGAATGGTCTGATACTGGTATTGATAGCGTCCATAAATTCCTTGAAAAGACCTTCCGCCTACTGGTGGAACCGCCCGGTTCAGTGAAGGATACAACAGATGCCAGTGATGATTATATCAATTTCATAATAAACAGTACAATCAAGGGTGCAACCGGGGCTTTTGAGGACCTGAAACTCAAGGATGCCATCAACCATATCATGAAGCTTGTTGATGAACTGTCTGATTATGACCGCTCACCAGTTAATATGGAACTCTACGACCAGGGCAGGACGGCTATTACAATGCTCTTGAGTCCCATTACCCCACATCTGTGCGAGGAAGTATGGGAGTTCACCGGACATGATGGTTTCATCGGCCAGGCCCAGTGGCCTGAATATGACGCTGACGTGGTCAGCGAATCAGGCGAGTTTAAATGGAACATGCTCCAGGACCTGACTGATGATATTAAGGAGATAATCAAGGTTGCCAGGATAGCCTCACCCCAGGCCATCAGGCTCTTTACAGCGGCAGGGTGGAAGTTCGAACTGGCCGGTATTTTCAGGCAGGAGTTTGCAAAGACCAAGGACAGGGGGCAGATCATGAAGGCCCTGATGTCCACTGACCTGAAGCGGTACGGCAAGCAGGTGAACCAGATACTGGGCAAATATATGGATGACCCTGCCCTGGCACCGTCTGTTGATATGGGGCAGGAGGAGGAACATAACTTCCTGAAAAGTGCAATACCAATACTGGAATCACACTTTGGCTGCAAGGTTGAACTATACCTGGAAGAGGACTCGAAAGAGAAAAAGGCAGCAAATGCCATGCCTGGCAGATCAGCGATAATGATAGATTAGGACCTGGGTCAGCCGCAGGGAGATTGGCCGTACATACCGGTTCATTTTGCATAACATACTTTCCTGCTAAACCAGATTACGAACAATTAATTACTACACATACTAATATACTATATGAGAATAAATGCCTGAATCACAAATAGAATTTGAAGTGAAAGCTCCTATAGAGTCGGTATGGGGTCTGATGGCTGACCCAAAAATGAGTACTCACTGTATTCCCGGACTGCTGGCATGTGAGATCACAGGGCCCAATACCAACCTATGGATAATGGAGTTCCAGATCGGACCTATTATAAAACGGATCGAGATGCACAGTACGACTGTTGAACTGGACCCGCCATACCATGGGAAATGGGTGGGCAAGGCAAAGGGTATCAGGATGAGCGGTGAGATCGATCTCAAAGAGAATACTAATTCCAGCACCATTGTATCCTATAAATTGAAGCTAAAACCCAAAAGCATTTTTTTGTTATCCATGTTATCTTTTATCGAGGAAAAACTGGAACGTGACGTTAAGCAGTACGCTGAGAATGTGAAGTACCATGTAGAAAAGAACATTTAATTTGAAGATAATACAGGTTATACCAGTTTTTACCAAATTTTAGGTGGTTCCAGGATTTTGTTACGAAAGGCCAGGATTGAAGATGTGCCGCAGATCAGGCAGTTGATCAACATATATGCCAGGCAGGAGCTTATGCTGCCGCGGGCCATGGGGGAACTGTATGAGCTGATCAGGGACTTTCATGTTATCGAGGAGGATAACAAGATAATCGCCTGCTGCGCCCTGCATGTGACATGGGAGGATTATGCAGAGATACTGTCCCTGGCCGTTGCCCCGGATAAGGCTAGAAAGGGATACGGTTCAAGGATACTGAAAGCATGTCTTGGAGAGGTCCCGCAACTGGGAATCAGGCATGTGGTAACCCTGACCTATGTAAGTGAGTTTTTTGAGCATCATGGATTCAAAGTGGTGGACAAGTCTATCCTCCCGCATAAACTGTGGAGCATGTGTGTGAATTGTCCGCGTTTCCCTGACTGCGATGAGATTGCGATGATGAAGGATATGGAATAATAATATATGAGGATAATTTAATAACATGGACTATACACAAGGAAAACTGGGCCGCGTTTTCGTTGCCCGAATCGACCATGAGGAAGACCTGCTGTCTGAACTGGAAGACCTGGCTGTTAATGAGAATATCAGGTCAGCCTTCTTTTTCTTACTCGGTGCAACCGGCGGTGCCAGTGTAGTAACCGGACCAAAAGAGAAATGCATACCACCAGAGGTTACCAGGACACAGGTTGACAATGCCAGTGAAGTAATGGGTGTGGGCAACATTTTCTGGGAGAACGACAAACCTAAGATACATATCCATGCATCAGCATGCAGCGGCAGCGATATCGTCATGGGGTGCTTTAGGGAGTTTACAGAGGTCTTCATGGTAATAGAGATCGTGATATTCGAGATAGAAGGTATCGCAGCTGAGAGGCTGTTTGATAAGGATATCGGTTTTTCACCTATGAGATTCTACAGGTGAAAAACACAAGTGTTAGCGATATATTTTTATCATATCAGGGAATGTAGATTGTACCTTCATGCCCAGGTGGCCTAGTCGGTTAGGGCGCCAGACTCATAGGGAAATTACAGAAGAGCGTCTTATGGTCTCCTGAGAAATCTGGAGGTCACGGGTTCGGATCCCGTCCTGGGCATATTTTTTTCACTGTCTATTTCAATACCGGGTCTGGTGATTGAGCCCTGGAAAAAGCTTCATTATCAAAAAGGAAATGAAGGTTGGGAACTTTGTAGAAATAGAATAGTCGAAAATCCTTACAGTAAAAGTATTACTTGTATTTTGAAGCGGGAAGTAGGTTCTTGAGGTCTTAGGGCTGTGGGGGGTAAGGCTACTCGTAGGTAGTATAATGCAAATAGTTAAATTATGAAAAGTCAATATACGCAAATACAGGTGTAAAGAATATGTGTGATGAACATAAAGTTGGTGGGCTTTGGGAAGACCCTGAAAGGCTTAAAAAGTATGAGAAACTTTTTGCAGAGGCCTTTCCCGGACAAACTGCATTAGACATACTGCATAGAACACCTTCACATGCCAAAAGATAGATATTTTATTGATGGTTGTATTTTACTTGGAACAGTGATTCCAGACAAACACACAAGGGCATGTAGAAGTTTTATCGGTCGTATCCAAAATGATATTTATATTGGATATATCTCCCCATTTGTGACTGGTGAAATGTTCAATTCGATTCTATATGGTGACGATAAACCACCACATCAAAAATATGAACTCCTTCACGCTATTGTAGATATCATCATCACAACAAAGCTCAATAATTTTGTTCCTTTGAATAATGATATGAATGTTTATTCGGAACTACGGAAAGCAGATAATAGAATATCTGAGAGTGATTTAATGCACATAATTTGTGCAAAAATACTTGATATCCCATTGGTGACAACTGACACTATGATACTGGACAGTCAAGAGTTGAAGAAGCATGTGGAAACAATTTATCCTGGCGATGTTTAACTATTTTAGTTCAGCACAACATTGCGCTATTATCGAGAAAGGGGTAGAACAGGAAGATCTTAAAGGAATGGCTGAGGTGAATTTATCCGCATCGTGATGTGTTACGACTGCATTTGCACAAATAAGTTAGATATTTGAATCGTAACAGTTGCATCTGTACTCATTAGTCATCGGTTAAGGAGTTTGACTGGCTCGATATGTATTGTTTTCCAAAGAACCAATGATTTTTTATGATTAATCAATTTAGTTTGAATAGAACACAGATGACACGGATTAGACGGATTTTTACGGATTTATTTTCGTATCCGCGCGTATCCGTGTCATCCGTGCAATCCGTGTTCTATCACAATATTACTCTTAACCGATGACACATGGAGTGGATTTACACATCCCTGGATAAAATCCCCTCATATCACCCGCGCTACCGGGCAGGACCGGGGACATCTGAACAAGTTCCTGTCCCTGATGAAAATGTTGAACGAGGCTGGAAAAACGATAATCCTGATAAGCCATGACATGGGTGTGGTGGCAGAATATGCCAGCAGGACCATTGTGATGAAAGATGGGGGATATTGATGGATGCCGGTACCAGAGAGGTGTTTTCCAGACCAGATATTTTTGAGGAGGCGTCCATTGAGCCGCATCTGCTGGCCAGGGCCTGTAATGATGTGCGAAAGGGGGGGCGGGATATTCCGGTGCTGCTGACTGTGGAGGAACTGGAGCGGTACGTGGGGTTGTGGGGGCGGTGAGTGGCTTGATCGCTCATTTTCCACTGCAAAGTTCGCAGTGTGATAAGTAGCTACGATATTTAGATTGAAATGTATCTTATTTCGTGTTACAAAAATAGAAAAACTTATTACTAATTAAATCCTATGACATGAAATGCAGATGGTAGTTATCAAAAATGGAAGCTATATAAAAGCAAGCGAATAAGCTCAGTCACCTGAGAAAACTATCATCCTCCATAAATACATCTGCACTGCAAATGAAAAATGCAGAGGGTTACTCCTCTTCTCTCTGCGTTTTCCACCCAATTTAAATATGTGGAGCATCTGGATGAGAGAAGATTTAGCCAGGATCGGCATAACACTCCCAAACGATCTATTGGCACAATTAGACGAATCAATTTTTAATAATGGCCACTCATCAAGATCAGATGCCGTTAGGGATGCCATCAGGAGATACATCCAGTATCATGAATGGATGAATGACGTTAAAGGTGAACGAGTCGGAATATTTGAAATAGTCTACAATCCGGTATTGACCATTTAATCTACTGATTGGCATTTTAAATGTCATTTTTTGATTTTGTAATGCCACATTCAGGATTAAAACTAAAAATCAATCCAGATGATGAAGATATTACGAATCGAAAGTATATCCCGAGAACACCGATGATGGCGGTTGGAAAAACCGATCATATTTGGTCAATCGAGGAACTTTTGACGTTTCTTCATTTCAAAACATCAGTAAATTAGCGAGTCAATACCTAATTTATCCCATAACCAGTAATAAATGAAATTATAAATTAGCCCCTACATTATAAGAAAAAAGCATAGTTTTAATAATATGTAGGGGTAATTACTATTCATGCCATTCATAAGAAAAAAGACCGTAGGAAAAGAGCACTACTACTATCTTGAGCACAGCTACCGCGAAGGGGGCAAAGTAAAAAAAAAAGAAAAATACTTAGGAAAATCACTTCCCGGCAACATAGATGAATTAAAGCAGGGGCTCATGTCTGAAGTGTACCAAGAGCGATGGTTTGACAAATTCGATAAGATACAAACAAACTTCCGGATAGAAGTACAAAATACACCCCCCAGTGCCAGGGAAAAGGAACTGGAAACCTTTGCGATCAGGTTTACCTATGACACAAACCGTATCGAAGGCTCAACTCTTACGCTCAGGGAAACAGCAGATCTCATAGAAAAAGGTATAACACCCAATGCCAGACCTTTCAGTGACGTAAAAGAGACAGAAGCCCACAGAAATGCATTCTATGAAATGCTGGATTATGAAAAAGATCTGTCTTTTGATATGATACTTTATTTCCATAAAATACTATTTGAGAACACAAAAGGTGACATTGCAGGAATTATTAGATATCACCAGGTGGCTATTTCCGGGAGCAAGTTCATACCACCATTTCCAGCAGAGATATATCCTTTGCTAATGGAATTTTTCAAATGGTATCGTAAGAATAAGAATACTCTGCACCCCATCGAGCTTGCAGCACATATTCACCTAAAACTGGTAACTATCCATCCATTTGCTGATGGAAACGGAAGATTTAGCAGACTTATGATGAACTTTTCGTTACATAAAAGCGGTTACCCTATGCTCAATATCCCATATGAAAAAAGATCAGGGTATTATAATGCACTGGAGAGGTCGCAAATTAAGAAGGATGATAAAATATTTCTGCAATGGTTTTTCAGAAGATACCAGAAGGAGTATAAAAATTATCTCAAATAGAATCAAAATAAATCTGTCTGCCGCCTCTACCCCTGCCACCGCAGCCCGACAGGGCGGCAGGTGGCAGCCAACCTTGTGGATTTATGCAAGCTTTGAACCACAGAGGACGCGGATTGCGCAAAGCATTTTTGTAGTGCCTCGTTGATGCATGCGTATCAGTACCCGCCCCCTCATGCCCATCTTGATATCCTGCTTATCCAAAACGGATCAGTGGCTCAATGTCAAACAGAAAAAAAGCAGGTCAGGGAAAAATAGTGGAAGGAATCCAATGATCCCTCCACTCAAACGTTATACGCTGTCTCACCATGGCATGTCTTATCAAGCCCGATATTTTCCTCGCTCTCAGTAACCTTAAGTCCCATCGTCCTGTCAAGCACAAATCCGATCAAGATAGTACAAACACTCGCATAGATGATCGTGATAACCACCCCTTCAAGCTGGAGCAATAACTGGTGTGAATTGCCAAGCAAAAGACCTGTGGCCCCCACACTTGCAAATACGCCAGTTAAGAGCGCACCTGTAATCCCGCCAGCACCGTGAACCCCGAAGACATCCAGTGAATCATCGTAGCCCAGCTTACCTTTTAGCATCACAGCCCAATAACACACAATTCCTGCAATAAGCCCGATTATGAGTGCTGCCATCGGTGTAACAAAACCTGCGCCGGGCGTGATTGCAACAAGCCCTGCCAAAATTCCGGTTGCAAAACCCAGTGCAGTTGGTTTTCCGCTATGGGTCCACTCTGCCACCATCCACGAAAGTCCTGCAGCTGCCGGTGCAATGAACGTGGTCATAAAGGCAAGTCCTGCAACCTCATCAGCAGCCAGGGCCGATCCTGCATTGAACCCGAACCAGCCAAACCACAAAAGCCCTACACCAAGCAGGGTGAGGGTAACATTATGCGGCTTAATTGCATCCAGGCCATATCCTTTCCTCTTGCCAAGGAAGACCAGGAGTGCAAGGGCTGAGATACCTGATGTTATGTGGACAACCGTACCACCTGCAAAGTCAAGGGCTTCCCCTGTAAGGAATCCGCCGCCCCATACCCAGTGACAGACAGGCGCATAGACGATAAGGCCCCATAATGCGACGAAGGCTATGTATGACTTGAACTTGATACGCCCGACAATAGCACCAGAGATCAGGGCAGGCGTTATTATCGCGAACATTCCCTGGAACACAATAAATGTGTATGTGGGGATCGTGCCTGATGTCGAGTAAAGGTCGATCCCCCGCAGGAATACATGCTCAAATCCACCTATGAACCAGTTCCCGGTCCCGAATGCAAGCGAGTAACCAATTATCACCCACTCTATAGCAATAACACCCATCGCAACGAACGAGTGCATCATGCTGCTCAGCACATTCTTACGCCGCACCATCCCGCCATAGAATAGCGCAAGCCCGGGAAGCATGAATAATACCAGTGCTGATGAGATCAGGACCCATGCAGTATCTGCTGCAACAATAGCCATATTTTTACCCTCCTAAATTGCTACTGACCCAATTTCACCGGTGCTTATCCTTATGACATCCTCAAGTGGCAGCACGAATATTTTTCCATCCCCTATCTCACCTTTCTCGTTGGTTTTGGCTCCTCGCTGTATTGCCTCGATCGTGGGTTTTAAAAACTCGTCATTTACTGCGATATCAAGCTTGATCTTTTCAAGGAGGTTTACCTCATACTCCAGTGCCCTGTAGACTTCCAAATGCCCTTTTTGTGCCCCATATCCGGAAACAGATGTTACTGTCAATCGGTTCACTTCAACCTCCTGAAGCTCCCGCTTGACAGCATCCAGCCGTTCAGGTCGTATTATTGCTATTACGTATTTCATAGGAATCGCCACACGATAGCCTACTTCATTTTATATAAATATTTCTTTAAACTTGTTTTGAAATTTATTGATGTGGAGATGGTCAGGGGTATTGTAATAATTGTAAAGCAATTTAAACAAAGAAGTAGTGCTGTTTCATCGATCATTTAATAAACACAACAGTAATTCAAACGATTATGATTGCAATAATTGACTATGGCATGGGAAACTTGCGCAGTATTTATAATGCATTGATGAAAGTCAATGGAGACCCGGTTATTGTATCAGATAGTGCAAAACTTTCAGGTGCTGA
>JAIWAT010000051.1:0-10509 GCA_048634225.1 Anaerolineales bacterium
CGGGTCCGTCATGGAGGGTGAGGCTGTCCACTATTTGCTCCACATCTATCAAACCAAGGGATACTCCTGTGTGGTATGAATCGCGCACGAGAAAGTCTATGCGGTCCGCATCGATGTCTCCTGATATTATCTGTGCAAGATATGGTTTGTGGTTTCCCTTAATATTGCCGATGGCCATTGCAGATATCTCTGAAAAGAAATCACAGGCATCGATACCGAAAACGGTAGTGACCTCATTGGCGATATTATCATATTTTGGAAAATTGTTCTTTATAATATAACTGGTAAACATTTCATGGCTGGAAAATCGCTCACCATCAATCACTGGCATGAGGCCTGGATTCCTTGCAAGTACAGCTTCCACTGAATGAGAGAATGCAGAATGGCCCACATCATGCAGCAGCCCGGCAATCCTGACCTTCTGGATGTCCTGTTCTTCCAGACCCAGGGCGTGTCCCATCATATTTGCCACGTGCATGGTGCCAATGCTGTGCTCATACCGGGTGTGGTTGGCTCCAGGAAATGCAATATCAGCCAGCCCTAATTGCTGGATACGGCGCAGACGTTGCACTTCACGGGTGGAGATAAGCATTGATTCCAGCTGGCTGACATGTACGTGCCCGTGTAAGGGGTCATGAACTGTTCCACCTAGCTGCATGTATGATTAAAAGTACATATTACACATAAAAACTTGGATTTATTCAGTGAATAACTTTTTATAGGATTCGTTCGGTAAAGATGGATTACATCCTCTCAGGATGTAAAAAAATTACATTGCGGACTCGTAGGGTAGCCAGGATATCCTGGTGGGCTTCGGTACTGTGCTGCCAATTCAGGCATTCAGTGTAGATACCCGCAGACCCGTGTTCGAATCGCGGCGAGTCCGCCAAATTTCGCACAATTTATGCTTTCAGCATGAACTCCAGAAGGTCGGGACTCAGGCGCGTCTCTTTCATCATCTTTTTAAGAATGTCTTTTTCTGACCCTCCTCCACTTTTCAGTTCATTTATCCTGTCAATCACGCTCTTTTTAATTTCGTAGTATTCATTAATGTCCTTTCGGTGTCCCCACACGTCTCCTTCCAGCAGTTTTATGTTCTGCATTTCTAGAAACATTCTGATTGACTTTGAGACAGTTTTCTTATATGAATTTGGTATGTGTATTGCTCTTACCCCTGGACATGCTTTTACAAGAGAAAATATATCTTTGTTCGACGGCCTAAATGCCAGGTGAATAATTTCTTCATCAGACCCCAGCGAATCAATTTCATCTTTAGAACTTACAACTCGAATTTTCATGTTAATCAACTCCGTCATATCTAAATTATGACTCCCAAATATAGATATTGACTGTGCTATATAAATATCTTTCCATTTCAGTAAAAATAATAGATATGTATGGATGGAATTGTTTATATATCTAACTTGAATGCGAAATAGTTATGAATGTAGTCCCACAATTGCACACGTGTGAATAATATTGACCGTTTCATAAGAAAGTCCGTTGTTAATATCAATCCCTGTATCCATGGGGGCAAGGTAGCTGAAAATATTGAACTCAGTGGACATGAATTATTGGATTTCAGTGCCAATCTCAACCCATTCGACCCTTATGAGATGGATTCAATCAGAGAGATTATTGGTAGAGCGCTGGAAATTATTGATAATTATCCTGATAACCGATATGTAAAATTTAAAAACTCTGCAGCCGCCTTTGCAGGTGTAAAACCTGAAAACATTATTCCCACGAATGGTTCCTCTGAGCTTATCCGACTCATAGCAGAGACTATACTGGACTATGGAGATATTGTACTGCTGCCCCAGCCCACCTTTGGTGAATACGAACTGAGTATCAAACTTATGGGAGCGACACCTGAAAATATTGAGTATAGGGAAGTGTATCAGGGTAATGGGGAAATCGATGAGGGACTGCTTTCAAGGTCAAAGGCAGTGTTCATCTGCAACCCAAATAATCCCACAGGTACTCTTATTGCCGGGTCAGATATGGCAAGACTGGCACAGAAATGCCAGCAAAACGAGACATTCCTTGTGGTGGATGAAGCATTTATTGAATTATCAGACCCTGCACAGAGTATAGCAGGACTGGTGGACAATAATCCGTTTGTGATAGTAATGCGGTCGATGACCAAGGTATTTGCCATACCTGGGATGAGGATTGGATACGGGATTGCACACAGGGATTTGGCTGCAAGGATGGAGAATATCCGGATTCCCTGGAACATTGGGACTATACCGGATACAGTGGGCTCATGGTTACTTGATACCCATACAAAGGACCCCTCATATCTTGAGCGAACAAGAGAATTGATAAAAAAAGAGCGCATCTGGCTAACCCATCGGCTGTCCCTCATAAGAGGTTTTAATCCAGTAACAAGCAGCACTAATTTCATATTAATCAAAATAAAGGAATTTGGGATGGATTCCGGAGAAATCACCGAGCGCATGCGGCATCAGGGCATCTTGATAAGGGATTGTGCTTCGTTCAGGCGGATGGGGTATGATTACATCAGGGTAGCAGTCCGGACCCGTGAAGAGAACCAGCATCTGGTAGATGCCTTTGGTGAATCAGTAGTCCAGTGGGGCAGGGAACTTGCCGAGAAGAATCTTGATGAAGCGATACACCAGGGTACGATTGCAAGCAGGACTAATTGTGAATATTATCCCTGCCATTTCGAGGGTCAGGATTGCACATTTTGTTTTTGCCCATTTTATCCATGTCTGGATGAGAGGACTGGCGGACATATGGTGGAACGCCGGACTGGAGGAGAGGTATGGAGTTGTGCTGACTGTGATATGGTTCACCGGCCTGAGGTGGCAAATTCCATACTTGAAGCACTGATGGCATGTGAAGACAGACCCGGTGACCTCAAGCATATCTGGAAACAAGTGATTGAACCATTGTTGTGAACATGTTAATCTCAGTTTTTTCCCCTGGTCTTGAAGTGTTGTTGCTGGCATTTGCTATGGATATTTTGTTCGGGGAACCACCTGGTGCTGTACATCCTGTGGTCTGGATGGGGCACGGCATCAAGTATCTTAAGGATCTGCCAGTACAAAATCGCAGTGTCCTGGGAATCCTAATAGTAGTGGTCATGACGGGAGCGTCACTGCTGGCAGGAATTCTGATAATGCTGGGAGCTTCCCTAATTCCTGAAACGGCAGCACTGCTGGTAATGGCATATTTCCTGAAATCCACTTTTTCCATAAGGATGTTGCTGACCACATCTCGCGGTATTATGGACCGGATGCACTCTGGTAATATTATTGAAGCACAAGAAGCACTTATGGCGCTGGTCAGTCGGGACACCACACAGCTGGATGAACATCAAGTAGCTTCGGCAGTGATTGAATCCATTTCAGAGAACTTTGTAGATAGTATCCTGTCGCCGATACTGTTCTATCTTATACTGGGGTTGCCTGGGGCACTGGCGTACAAGGCTGTCAATACCCTGGATTCCATGGTGGGATACAGGAACAAGGAATTCATTGAGCTGGGACGCCCATCAGCAAGGCTGGACGATATGTTGAACTGGATACCTGCCAGGCTGTCCCTGTTGCTCATTGGTGCCGCCGCACTGATTACGGGTAGCTCCAAAGGTGCCGTGAATATATGCTTACGTGATAACAACTTGACCACGTCACCTAATTCAGGCTGGCCCATGGCTGCAGCGTCCGGGGCACTAGGGGTCAAACTGGAAAAGCCAGAACATTATGTACTTGGTAAAGAGTTCAGGCTGCCTGAGGCGGTAGATGTCGAACGGGCTGTCAGGTTAGTGGGTACGGCTGCCTTTGTGCTGTTTGCATGGGGCATTGGAGTATTATATTTATCGCATGTAAACATCTTAATGTAGTTAACAGGACTCAGAGTGATTACAATGAAACTTTCAGACAGCCCATTAGCAGATAAAAGTGACAGACCTACACAGATAGATCGGGGATTTGAATATGACATAAGGGATATACTGGCAGAGAGGGGGCTATCAGAGGATGTGCTACTGGCTACTGCTATGCAATTATATGTACCTCATCCGGGGATTGAGACTAAAGAGCTGGCAGAAGAGGTGTTCAAACGTGAGCTGGATATTGCTCTTAGTGACCCCAACCTGTGCATCCTGATTTATGCGGGCGTCCAGCTTGAGCGGGCAGGTGAGGCTGGTGAACTTCCAAACCTGAGCAAAGATTCATATGAACGGGACCTGACCTTCCTTGTATGTGACGAGGTGCTGGGTATGAGTATTTCCACCTACATCGCCGGGCACAAAGGTATGTTCGAGTATGTCAGGTTCGATAAACTCAAACCCGGGGTAATCAAGGAATTGGGACCGTTCATGGATGATGTTGTCGCCGGGCTTATCGGCGGTGTATCTTCCAGTATGTATACCAGGGGCGGGATTTGAAATTGCTGGGGGGACTGCTGGGAGCTATTGGATTCCTGACCACTTTGCCTGCAGGCAGGTCGTACAGGCTTGAGCAATTCCAGCAGCGGACATACCTGTCTACTGTTGTAGGTATTATTATAGGTCTTATTTTACTTGCAGTGGCCACCTTACTGGCCGTCCTGATACCAGGCCAATCTGGAATTATTGCAGTGGTTGTGATTGTATCTATCTATATACTGACAGGTTTTCACCATCTTGATGCAATATCTGATTTTGGGGATGGTATTGCAGCCCACGGGAGTGCTGAGAAGAAGATCAATGCAATGAAGGACGTGGCACTGGGAACGGGTGGTGCGGCTTTTGTGATATTTTATGTTCTTTCATTGTTCGTTGTCATACAGGCTATTGGGGATATGCAGGGCGATGGATTCTGGTGGTTTGGCCTGGGCACGGCGTTGCTTAGTGCTGAGGTTATATCCAAGCATTCTATGCTTACGGCGGCCAGGTTTGGAAAACCTTTGTACCAGGGAATGGGGTCCATGATATCTGATTATACAGGTCCGAAGCAGGTTATCGTAAGTCTGTTTACATCGGCAGTGGTTTGCACGGCTGCAATTGGCGTTGCTGGACTTGGTGCTTTGTTAATGGGGATTTTAGTGTCGATTGGGGTGGTAGTGGTATCGAACCGGCATTTTGGCGGTATTAACGGGGATTGCCTTGGCACTGCTCATGAGATGGGGCGTCTGGCTGCCCTGGCGACAATTTTCTTATTTTATGCAGGGGGTATGGTAGTTTGGACGCCCTATTGATGGCGGGAGGGCGGGGCAGCAGGATGAAGTTGCCCATTGAAAAACCTCTACTGGAAATCAATGGCAGGAAATTGATCGAATATGCCCTGGATGCTCTTGAGTGTTCCAGACATGTGGATAATATCTATATTGCTGCATCCAACAATGGCCCTGATACTGTAAAATGGCTAGAGGGTTGTGCCAGGGATGTTATTGTGGTAAATACCGCCGGAGATGGGTATGTGTCTGATATGGTGTATGCTATTAGAAAGGCCGGTATCAAAGGTCCGGTGCTTATAGTCATGGCCGACCTGCCCCTGATAACTCCTGGGTTGTTTGATGAGGTGATAGCATTATACAATGAGGTTCCTCAGCCCGCTCTTTCTGTTTATAACCTGCTGTCGGTATGCAGGAGCAAGGGACTGCGTCCGGATACTGTGTTCAATAAGGATGGTCGGTTGATAGTGCCTTCTGGTATAAACATCCTTGATGCGGATAATATACATGAGGAGCAGGATGATTATAATTATATATTGAACAATCACAAGATTGCTGTGAATGTGAATACGATTGAGGATCTTGAGATATGCTCAAGATTGATGGGAAAGGAATGGATATTGGATGTTAAGTGATAATGTTTCTGTGAATACGCTCCGGTTGCTTATGGGGCAAACTAAAGTTGATACTGGTAGTGTCCCTGAGGAGATATTGTTACTGGCAAAGGCTATTGATGACCCGTATAGTCTCCCGTATCTCATTGAGGAACTAAATGCTCTTGAGATTAAGGAAGAGGAAATGGTCCGGTTTGCCCTTGTGCGTGTACAGATCGATTCAGAATTGAGGATGAACGAGGACATCCAGATGCATCAACGTCGCAGGTTTGTTGCCCAGGTCATGGAAAAGTTACTGTTTGGAGAGGTGTTGATAGAGATGGGCGCACCCCTGGAAGAGATATAAATGGGGTGTAAATTCATTAATTGGGTCTATTGTATTCGTTTTATTGATGACATCCATTTTTTAGATTTGTGATAATACTATGTTTTTTTTTCAAACTGTAGGCTTTTGGAATGCCAATCACCACAACAGTTATATACCAACCTACCAATGGAAGGGAGCGCTCAAATGGGCAGGAACACCCTGCTTAGAGTGATTATGTGTTGCCGATCCGAAAATAAAACCTCGGTTTTGGCTAGGTAGTAAACAACCTTAAATACTACCTGAAACATATATTTAACTTCCACAATCTGCGTGAAAACGCAAGTGGACGCTGGATGCAATATTCGTTGCATTCAATGTATCACCTCCTAATATTCATTGCCGAGGTCATTACCCGGCGTCGACCCGGATTTTGGGAATAGTCCCGAAAGTGAAGGGTTGCTCTCCGACCTTGGCACAATCATAAATGGAGACGAGAAGGCAATTTCTCGTCCGACGTTAGTATTGGCAGTTCGGTTAATTCTGATCGGTGGTGTATATAAATACATTATCGGGAATTAATTGGACAATATACCAAAACCCTAATAATTCCGATAACGAAATACTTCCAATATGTGTGTGATTAACAATTCTGGTTGATCCTGCCAGAGGTTACTGCTATCGGGGTTCGATTAAGCCATGCGAGTCAAATGTTCTTCGTGAACATGGCGAACTGCTCAGTAACACGTGGACAACTTACCCTTAGGACTGGAATAACCCCGGGAAACTGGGGATAATACCGGATAAACCATAGACGCTGGAATGCCCTATGGTTCAAAGCTCCGGCGCCTAAGGATGGATCTGCGGTCTATCAGGTTGTAGTGGGTGTAACGTACCTACTAGCCGACGACGGATACGGGTTGTGAGAGCAAGAGCCCGGAGATGGATTCTGAGACACGAATCCAGGCCCTACGGGGTGCAGCAGGCGCGAACACTTTACAATGCGGGAAACCGCGATAAGGGAACCCCGAGTGCCAGCATCAAATGTTGGCTGTCCAGATGATTAAAAATCATTTGTTAGCAAGGGCCGGGCAAGACCGGTGCCAGCCGCCGCGGTAACACCGGCGGCCCGAGTGGTAGCCGTTTTTATTGGGTCTAAAGGGTCCGTAGCCGGCTTGATAAGTCCTTTGGGAAATCTGGCAGCTTAACTGTCAGGCTTCTAAGGGATACTGTCAGGCTTGGGACCGGAAGAGGTAAGGGGTACTCCAGGGGTAGGAGTGAAATCTTGTAATCCCTGGGGGACCATCTGTGGCGAAGGCGCCTTACCAGAACGGGTCCGACGGTGAGGGACGAAAGCTAGGGGAGCAAACCGGATTAGATACCCGGGTAGTCCTAGCTGTAAACGATGCTCGCTAGGTGTCAGACACGGTGCGACCGTGTTTGGTGCCGCAGGGAAGCCGTTAAGCGAGCCACCTGGGAAGTACGGTCGCAAGGCTGAAACTTAAAGGAATTGGCGGGGGAGCACTACAACGGGTGGAGCCTGCGGTTTAATTGGATTCAACGCCGGAAAACTCACCGGGTGCGACAGCAATATGTAGGTCAGGCTGAAGGTCTTACCTGAATCGCTGAGAGGAGGTGCATGGCCGTCGTCAGTTCGTACTGTGAAGCATCCTGTTAAGTCAGGCAACGAGCGAGACCCGCGCCCACAGTTGCCAGCATGTTCTCCGGAACGATGGGTACACTGTGGGGACCGCCGCTGCTAAAGCGGAGGAAGGAACGGGCTACGGTAGGTCAGTATGCCCCGAATCTCCCGGGCTACACGCGGGCTACAATGGTTGGGACAATGGGCACCTACCCTGAAAAGGGACGGTAATCTCCTAAACCCAACCGTAGTTCGGATTGAGGGCTGTAACTCGCCCTCATGAAGCTGGAATCCGTAGTAATCGCGTTTCAACATAGCGCGGTGAATACGTCCCTGCTCCTTGCACACACCGCCCGTCAAACCATGCGAGTGAGGTCTGGGTGAGGGCATGTTTATGACATGTTCGAACCTGGGCTTCGCAAGTGGGGTTAAGTCGTAACAAGGTAGCCGTAGGGGAATCTGCGGCTGGATCACCTCCTAACGCAACGCCCAGACTTTGATCTGGACGCACTGCCGATCAGAAGCCGAAAAACTGCCAGTACAAAAGAGAACGATGATTCGAAGACCACGAGTCCAACTGATGTTGTAAAACGTTGGGTCGTCAACGTTAGAACATGTTGGCGGAACTTCAATTTCATCAAGGGCTCGTAGATCAGCTGGAAGATCGCTGCCTTTGCAACCAAGGGTGCAGAAGTATCCTAAGCAAAACAGGCAGAGGCCCTGGGTTCGAGTCCCAGCGGGTCCATTTACTCTGGCAACAGAGTATAAATTATATTAACAATCGAATGCACTTAGGGTCGTAATGACCTTAAGGAAGGGTTGAGAGCGGATCACAAGACCTGTGATCAAGCTGTATGATACCGTGTATAAGCGAAGTGCAAACTGGACGCTTACTGAAATATAGTAAAGCGGATTCTGGTAAATATACCATCCGGTGAATGGCTGGGCTCAAGAGCCGATGAAGGACGTGCCAAGCTGCGATAAGCCTCGGCGAGGTGCATGGAGCCTTTGAACCGAGGATTTCCTAATAGGACATCCAAACACATCTGTGTTGATCAGTCATGATCGGGAACGCCCCGAACTGAAACATCTTAGTAGGGGCAGGAAAAGAAATCAATTGAGATGCCGTAAGTAACGGCGAGTGAAACCGGTAGAGTTCAAACTGAATCCCTCCGGAAACGGTAGGGACATGTGGTGTTATAAGCCCGGTCAATTACAATCCCAGTCGATGAAGTCGAACTTGTCTGGAACGTCAGACCATAGAGTGTGATAGTCACGTAGACGTAAATCGATGGATTGTGACCGGTGTCTTGAGTACCGTGGGTCGGAAATCCCGCGGGAATTTGGGAGGCATCAACTTCCAAAACTAAATACATCTTGAGACCGATAGCGTAATAGTAGGGTGACCGAAAGCTGAAAAGTACCCCAAGAAGGGAGGTGCAAAGTGCCTGAAATCGGATGGTGATGGAGCGATATGGCGTGAAAGGATCTGCACCATGAAGGAATCAGTCGCGAGGCTGTAGTACGAATGGTGTTGCCGGCGTCATATCATACGTTTTGAAGAACGGGCCAGGGAGTGTATTCAAGTGGCGAGGTTAACAAATTCAATTTGGTTAGCCTAAGCGAAAGCAACAAGCGCACAACCTTCGGGTGAGGCGCGACGTATACAAGTGCGTGGAGTCACTAGGATACTACCCGAATCCTAGCGATCTAGGCGTGGGCAGGCTGAAGCGTGGGGAAACCTACGTGGAGGGCCGCAAGCGGTATTGATCTGCAAATCATTCGCGTGACCTGCGTCTAGGGGTGAAAGGCCAATCGAGCTAGGTTATAGCTGGTTCCTTCCGAAACATGTCGCAGCATGGCCTGACTGGAGATAGTCGGCGGAGTAGAGCACTGAATGGGGAACCCGGGGAAGAAATTCCTCGATCCCCTCTCAAACTCCAAAACCGCCGTCGTCGTAGAAGGTCGGAGTCCGGGCTACGGGGTAAGCCTGTAGTCCGTGAGGGAGACAACCCAGACCATGGTTAAGGTCCCCAAGTGTCGGCTAAGTGTCAACACTAAAGGGCGTCCTAAGCCCAAGACAGCTGGAAGGTGAGCTTAGAAGCAGCTATCCTCTAAGGAGTGCGTAACAGCCCACCAGTCGAGGTTTAGGGCCCCGAAAATGGACGGGGCTCAAGCCGACCACCGATACCATGGAACACAGCAATGTGATTTTGTAGGAAGGCAATCCGTTTGGGCAGAAGTAGGGCCGTGAGGTCCTGTGGACCATTCGGATATGAAAATCCTGGCAGTAGTAACAGCAAAGTCGGGTGAGAATCCCGATCGCCGTAGGGGCTAGGTTTCCTCGGCAATGATCGTCAGCCGAGGGTTAGTCGATCCTAAGATGTACCGTAAGTCGAGTACATCGAAAGGGAAACAGGTTAATATTCCTGTACCGTTTAGGCAAATAAACTGACGCATCCGGGTAGGTTGAGCAGTCATATGTCAGGCTGTCTAAGCACCGAAACTTGTGGAGAGCCGTAATGGCGAGAAGCAGGTGAATGTGTGATGGCGAAAGTCAACTTATCCCAGGTGACCGTGAAAAGGGAGCCTAAATGATCGTACCGAGAACTGACACAGGTGCCCCTAGCTGAAAAGGCTAAGGCGTGTCGGAATTACACTGGCTAAGGGAATTCGGCAAATTAGCTCCGTAACTTCGGAAGAAGGAGTGCCTGCCGTGAAGACGGCAGGTCGCAGTGACCAGGGAGCTCTAACTGTCTAATAAC
>JAIWAT010000052.1:0-10240 GCA_048634225.1 Anaerolineales bacterium
CCTTCGGCTCTATAAGCCTTCCTTCAATATTAGCTCGGGCTCACTCTGCAAAAGCATGGAAAACTTTCACATCGACTGGAGAAGGCGGCTATCCGGATGAACTCATTCCCTACAGCAACCACGTCATAACCCAGATAGCCACTGGATTGTTTGGAGTAAGTGAAGAGACGATAAAAAGAACACCAATCATCGAATTTAAATATGCCCAGGGTGCAAAGCCCGGTCTTGGAGGACATCTGCTTGGAGACAAAAACACACCAGGTGTGGCAAAAATGAGAGAAACTGTTCCCTGGAATTCTCTTTTCTCTCCCTTTCCTTTCCACAGCGTCTACTCAGTCGAAGACCATAAGAAGCACATTGATTGGGTAAAAACCATAAATCCCGATGCTCTCATTTCTGTAAAGGTTTCAACTCCCTCGGATGTGGATATGGTAGCCGTAGGAAGCTACTACGCGGGAGCAAATATTATCCATCTGGACGGAGGCTACGGTGGAACAGGTGCTGCACCCGAGATTGCCAAGAAGAATATTGCCATGCCCATAGAATATGCAATAACAAAAGTCCATAAATTTCTTCTCGAGGAGGGGGTCCGTGAGGAAATAGTCCTCCTGGCAAGCGGGGGAATCAGAACTGCCTTTGACATAGCAAAATCAATTGTCCTTGGAGCAGATGGTGCAATCATAGGAACGTCGGATTTGATTGCCCTGGGATGTGTAAGATGCGGAAACTGTGAGAGCGGAAGAGGATGCCCTCGTGGTATTGCGACAACTGATCCTGAGCTTGAAAAACAGATCGACCCGTCTTGGGGAGCTCAAAGGATAATAAATCTCTACGCTTCCTGGCAAAAGCAACTGAAATTACTTCTCTACAAACTTGGCCTCAAAGACATAAAGGAGCTGAGAGGTCGAACAGATTTTTTAAAGCACATCGATGAAAAATAAAGACGTAATTCGATTAATCGAGTCAAGACGTAAGCTTTCTTCTCCGGGCGGCCTTAAAAAATTGGAAATGGAAGGAGGCTGTGGAGTTGTTGGCTTAGCCTGCAATGAAAAAATCTCAGGAAAGCACATCATGCAGTCTCTAATTCAGATGCATAACAGGGGAAACAGCAAAGGCGGAGGGATTGCTGCCCTTGGGCTAAACTCCTCCCAATGCGGGGTCAGCCAAAAAATACTTGAAGAAGATTATTTGATCCAGGTAGCTTATCTTGACCCAAGCGTAAGACATCAGGTGGAAAAGGAATTCATAATCTCAAACCTGGATGTTCATACATTCTATCCACTTCCCACTCTAAAAGACTATAGAGCTGTCGATGGCTGATTTCTGTATTTTACTTCTATCGGGATGACAAACCTGGAATCATCATAAACAAAATCCACTTCATACTTATTTTTCCAGTAATAAGGTTTAAAAGCCGGTTTTGATTTGCTTCCTTTTTTAATTAAATGCCAGGCCACAATATTCTCAGCAGTTTTTCCATCATCCTTGTCCAGGGTCAAAGCTCTTCTAAGCCCTTCCTCCCAGAAATAGAGTTTCTTCGGCCGTTTCTCAGCCGCCTTTTTGGACGGCGCATAAACATCTGCTACAAATACCATCATTGAACTCTGCAGGTAATAGAGGTAAAGCTTCAGGGTTTCCCTGTCCACGCCCAGGCGTTCTGAGAGTCCTTTATACGTGAACCTGTTGGTGGACAGCACTGCAATATCCCGTACAAGCCTGTCAAGCAGTATGGGGTCCTTTACCCTGAACACACTCACAATGTCCTTGAACAGGATAAGTGCGAAATAATCTTCAACTATGGTCCTGTACCACATGGACATATCTTTTATCTTGAACCATTCCGGGTATCCTCCTGTGTCGAAATACTGCCCCAGCACATGCAATATCTCAGGTCTGTGTTCGATGATGCTGTGGTATACTTTTTCAATGTCATCGAAGGAATAAATGGGAGAATGGTGTACAGGTATATCAGGCAGAATGTCATTGAACCTAAGGAATTCCCTGAATGTCAGGGGAAATACATCAATAAAGCTTATCCTGCCTGCCAGGCTTTCTGACGCATCCAGGTACAGCAGGGTTTTGGATGACCCTGATATTAGAAAACGGCATTTTGCATGTGCGTCTATGTAATATTTCAATTGCAATTGCCAGTCTTTCTGGACATGTATCTCATCCAGCAGAAAATACACGGTTTCCCTGGCAGGGTCTATTCCTGTCAGTTCATGGTATACATCCAGGATATCGTGGATACTATCTACTTTTCCCAGGATGTCGTCCATCTTCACATAAACGATTCTTTGGGCATCTGAATTCTTAAGAAGGTAATCAATATACTGGAAAAGTATGGTGGTCTTGCCTGACCGCCTGATCCCGGTCAGGCATGTGATCCTTTCCAAGCGTTCTATTTTTCTTACCTCATCAAGATATTCGGGTCTTGGAATTCCCTTATCAGTAGGGCTGATGCTGCCTGTCTGCCACCAGTAATTCCTTTTTTTGAGGTAGGTTATTATAAATTCTTTATCCATATGCAAATATAGTACGCAACATATATGTAAATGTTGCGGTGTGTATTTGCACTATGTAGTACGATAGGGAATTAATTGGATATTGCACCAGTTGTTAGGATATGGTGATACTGTTCCATCACTTGGTTATCAGTCGTACGACAAACGGGTCTCTTCATCCGCAAGTGTCGGTTGAATTATCTCCTTCCATCGGGGAGAGTTCCATGTCCCAAGTCTCGTATGCATCTCATAATAGTTCTGGGGGATCGGATGCGTCCCAATTACAACATCAAGCCCATACTTTGCCTGGATAAAGTCACAAAAGTTGGTTATACGGGGGCATGGAGGATATCCGACGACCAGTCCTGTAGCGAGGTGTATCACTTCTGCCCCGTTCTTTTTCATCTCCTCTGGAGCGTATTCGATATTTCCACCAGGGCAGCCACCACACGCAGTATATCCGACCAGTTTCACCTCTTTATCTTTATAAATGCTAAATGCACCTTCCCTGTTATGTAGTGCCCTCAGACATTTGCCACCGGCACACATATGGTAGCGGTCACATATAATAATCCCGACCCGGATCTCATCGCTCATTTTACGTCCTCCGTATCTTTTAATTTTTGATACGGATTATTATGGATTGTGGGTAATAAATGCTTTTTGGACATGATATTTCACCCCACACCTGCTTATAACTCACGTTTCGTGCCAGGACGCACGGCGGGGCCTGGGCCAGCGGTGGGGATTTAAGGCATAGGATAGTCTGGTGAAAGTTGATGAAACAGGAAAAAAGGAAACAGAAAAGTTAAATTAACTATCATCTAATCAAAAGCATACATTACAGAGGCGATACACATAAACCTACGATTTCTTGGCGGCTGCGGTGAAGTGGGCCGCTCTGCAATACTACTTGACGATAACGTCCTGCTCGACTACGGTATGAAGCCAGCCGAACCCCCCTTATACCCGGTGGGAGGCGTGCGCCCCGATTCTGTCATCGTGTCCCACGGTCACCTGGACCACTGCGGTGTTGTGCCCAACCTCATGGACATGAAACCTGACATATTCATGACACCAGTGACCAAGGACCTGGCATCACTACTGGCCAGGGACACCATGAAGATCGCAAGAGCAAAGGGGCAGGTTCTGCCATTCATAATCGAAGATGTCAGGGATTTTGAACTTTACACCTATTCAATAGATTACGGCACCGGATTTGATGCCTCAGGCTACGAAGGCATGCTGTATGACGCCGGACACATCCCGGGTTCGTCAAGCGTATATCTTGAGAATAAGAGCGGCAGCCTGCTATATACAGGTGATGTGAATGCCAGGGGCACCAACCTGCTGGGTCCGGCCGAAAAACTGCCAGTTGCAGATATAGCCATAGTGGAAAGTACCTACTTTGGCACTGAACATACTGTAAGGTCGAAGCTGGAGCGGGATTTCATTGATTCAATAAAAGAGACGGTAGAGGGCGGAGGATGGGCAATAATACCTGCCTTTGCTATCGGGCGCACCCAGGAAGTGGTCATGATACTGGAGAAATATGGTATACGGCCCTATGTGGATGGTATGGGAGTGGATGTCTACAAACTCCTCAAAAAACATCCTTCATACCTAAAGGACCCTGGCCGCCTTGACAAGGCTTTCAAGGACGCTTTTATAGTGGATCCAAGGAAGCGGTCAAGACTAATGGATGAACCCTGTGTCATAGTGACTACCGCAGGTATGTTGAACGGGGGTCCCGTACTGTACTACCTCAGGCATATCCATGACGACCCCAGGTCAAAGATATTACTGACCGGGTACCAGGTGGAGGGCACCAACGGAAGGATGGCACTGGAACGGGGATACTACGAGGACAGGGGCAAGGCCACCCCGATCAGCGCACAGATCGAACTCTATGATTTCTCGGCACACAGTGGTGACAGCAGCCTGAAGGAACTGGTCACACAGCAGGTGGATGGCGGCTGCCAGCTTGTGGTTTGCGTGCACGGTGACAATACCCAGGGTTTTGCATCATGGATCAATGAGAACCTGGAAGTGAATGCGGTATCACCTGTCAACGGTGACCAGATTTATATTTAATCAGGCCTTTATTGAAAACATGAATATTGTAGTGCTGAGGCTCGGCCACCGGCCTGAGCGGGACCAGCGGGTCACCACACATGTCGGGCTGACGGCCCGGGCTCTGGGTGCGTCGGGAATGCTGCTTGCCTCGGATGACCGGGGTGTTATTAACAGCATCAACGAAGTGACCGGGCGTTGGGGCGGCGATTTCTTTGCCAGGTCAGTAGGTTCATGGAAACAGGAGGTACGGAAGTGGCAGGACTCAGGCGGTAAGGTAGTGCACCTGACCATGTACGGCCAGAACCTGCCCGATGTACTGGATGAGATATCAGGCACAGAGTCTGTAATGGTGGTTGTAGGTGCTGAAAAGGTCCCTCCTGATATCTACCAGGTGGCTGACTGGAACGTGGCTGTTGGAAACCAGCCCCATTCAGAGATCGCATCCCTTGCAGTGTTCCTGGACCGTATAAACGCTGCTAAGGGTACTGAACCCCTAACACAGGGTTTTCCGGGCGGCAAACTTAAGATCATACCCCATGAACAGGGAAAGCTCGTTGAGGAGGTATAGGTCACGGCGCAGCGGGCTCTCACCAGGTTTCCTTCACATGGGGAACACAACTCATTGTGGTACTGGAAACAGGTGGTATCGCCGGCAAGGCTTGCTTTTAATTACATTCTCATGTGCATGGCCCGAATCTCGCCATCGCTTCCCCTTAAACTCTGGCTGTACCGCCGCATGGGAATCGAGATAGGCAACAACGTATCCATAGCCCTGGAGGTTACCATGGACGTTTTTTTCCCGCAGCTTATCAAGATAGGGGACAATACCATAATCGGCTACAATACCACAATCCTGTGCCATGAGTTCCTGGTAAAGGAATACGTGACCGGTCCCGTGGTCATTGGCAGGGATGTGATGGTGGGAACAAACACCACGATATTACCTGGTGTAACAATTGCAGATGGGTCTGTGGTCTCGGCCCATTCCCTGGTCAACAGTGATATTGAAGGGTTTGTGGGCGGCGTTCCAGCCAGGCCCCTGGACCGGAATTAACAGGAAGATATGTCCATGGATATAATAGAATTTTTCCACAGGTTCAAGGCTTATCCATTGACCAGATATTCTTTATTGCTGGCATCTATTATTGGAACAGCCTTCGGGTTCCATTATTACGAATGGCAGTTAAGGACATCTCACGTATATTACTGGCCGCTGATTCCTGACAGCCCGGTCTTTACGCTGATGTACGTGCTGGTGCTGGCAGCTTATTCGATGGGAAGACGCAGTAACCTGTTCGACACTTTCACATTTATCGGGCTGAACAAGATAGGCATCTGGACGCTTTTTGTGCTGCTATATGATTTTGACTATTATTTCTCTCCCGAGACTTGGGTGTTCAGGTCTGTGCTGTTTTTGCTGCATATCGGCATGGTACTATGTGCTCTTACCCTGGTAAAAGACATGAAACGGCCCACGTTTACAATGATGGGGCTGATACTTGGCGTGTTTTTAGTGCTGGATTACTTTGACTATATTATCGGGACCCACCCGTACCTGCATACACCCAGGGTGGATGTGGTGGGGCTGGCAGCACTTATCCTGACCCTTGGCTGCTGGGGTGTGGTATGGTTGATACGGGATAGGGATAAAGACAGGGCAGGGACAGGAATAGGGAATCGGGATGGAGACTGGGATAAGGATGGGGATGTCCGGGAAGATCAACAGCCTGGTGCCGGGTGAATCAAACGCCTTTCTTTTGTTTGGCTGCTATAAGTTCTTCCTGTAAAGTCACATTATCTGTTTTATAGATTATCAATGAAATACACAGCAGGAAAAATGCGACCATATTCAGGAGCATAGGGATTATTATTGCACTTCCGGTCATTCCACCGCCGCCCGGACCCAGTACAGTCGGATGATGGGCAGCAGACCATATCCTGATACTCATGAAACTGATAGGGACGCTGATAAAACCTATAATACCGAATACCGCACTGAGGCGGGCCCGTTTCTCTGGCATGTCAACAGCTTGCCTTACCATGAGGTAAGCAATATATATGAAGAACAGTACCAGCGAGGTATTGAGCCGTATATCACCGGGCGGCCAGTAGTGCCCCCATGCCGCCTTTGCCCATATGGAACCGGAGATGAGGGTTAGTCCTGCAAAGATGACACCAACCTCAGCCGATGCTGCTGCCTTTAGGTCCCATTTTTGCTCCCCATCCCGCAGGTAGAGGATGCTGAAAATCATTACCAGTAAAAAGGCCATGTATGAGGTAAGGGCTATTGCGATATGGAAATATGCGATATGGAAACTGTATACATAGTTCGCCCATTGGGCATCAGTGGACACATAATGAACCTGTCCTTCAGGATCTGTATATGTACCCCGTTCGCCCGGGTTTATAGGTACAGGCGCATAGAAGAAAATGATAAGTATGGCTGCAAGTATGAAAATAATTGTGGCAGCATACAGGTATTTTTTATAATCAGTGTTTTTCATAATTTTTTACCCTGCTAAGCCCTTCTTCAGCGATATTTTACAGTGTCATTAGATGATTCATGTATAATAAATGATTTCGGAAAGAGCAGCAATTCTAAATGATAAATCAATAAAGATGTACAAAAAGTATAAATACTTTGACACTAAATAAATTTTTTATTACAATCGTAAATGATTGTATGACTATTATAAGGGGGGAGTATCTCTTATAATTACAAGGAGGTAAAATGAAATGGAAAACTTTATTGATACTTGGAAGAAAGTTATTACAAGTCCTTCTGAGTTCTATGAGAATATGCCAAAAGAAGGTGGTTTCGGTGAACCTTTGATATTCGCTGCAATCAACTTTATTGTTCTTGGTATTGGTTCTGCAATGGTGGGCATTGTGCTCGGTTCCTTTGGATTTGCTCTATTAGGCGGTGATGCAGGAGCTACCTTTGTTAGTATGATTATAAATGTTATTTCGAATGTAATTTTCACACCAATATTTGGGATAATCTGGCTATTTATTGTCGGTGCTGTCCTATTCATATTGTTTAAAATCGTTGGAGGTTCTGGCAGTTACGAAGGGACATTTAGAATAGTAGCATATTCCAGTGCTGTAAGCCTTTTGGCATGGATACCCATCGCAGGATGGTTATTTGGATTATACCAGATAATTCTTAATATCATTGGAGGCAAGTATGTTCACAATCTATCAACAACAAGATCGGCGATTGCAGTATTAATTCCATATATCCTGATACTTGGTATAGTAATTCTGATAATTGGTGCTGCGGTTATTGCAGCTTTTGTTTTCGGAATGGGCGGCTCACTCCAACCTTGATTCGCCGCCATTTTTCTTTTTTTAAAAATTTATTTTTATAGATAAGACATTTATATTTTAAAAAAACATAACAACAACTATTTTATCCTTCCGCACTTGAGATTATGGATGGCATTATACCGCATTGGCCACGCAAGGCAGTATAAGTGAATTTTGTCCCAATGCCAAGATGTGCAAAAAGTATAAATACTTTGATACTAAATAAATTTTTTATTGTATATGGAGCATAACTTTGTATACTTAAGTAAATGCGAATGATGTGAGCATTTTCTTGTTACAGTCGTAAAAGACTGTATAAACAATAAAAGTAAGTTAAACAAACATATTAATATTTTGGAGGTATGAACATTGGTTATTATTAAAAGAGTAGGTGCTGTTTCAGTAGGGAAAATATTTGCTTTGATATATGCAATATTTGGATTGATTGCAGGCATAATCTTTGCATTAATCTCATTGCTTGGGGGAGCAATAGCGGGAGAAGCTTTTCCATCTGTTATCTTTGGAGTAGGCTCAATTATTTACTTCCCTATTATGTATGGAATAATGGGTTTTATAGGGGGAGTGTTAATGGCATTCGTATATAATTTAGCCGCCGGTTGGATAGGTGGAATTGAAGTAGAGACAGAATAGATGGGTTTTAATTACCCGCCACTTTTCTTTTTTTTTCGAATCTCACATGGATTGAGTTAAGGGACTTTACTTTATCGAATTATCTCTACATTAATTTTTTCTGCAGTCGTATAAGCATCATATATTCCGTAAATCCAAACAATTGGGTAAGTAAGAAATCCGATAATAACAAACATTAAAAACACATTTACTGTTTGCACAATAATTAGAAGAAGACCTTTTCCAATCTCACCGTTGTATATTTGCCCAAGACCTGCAAAAAAGAATGATGCTATAGCTGCTATTCCTGGATTTTTCATTTGAATTAATGGATTAGTTTTTTGTCTAACACCACACTTGGGGCATATCTCAGCTTCAGCTTTAATCACTTCTCCGCAACTAAAACAATATACTTTATCCGCACCTATTTCCATATTATAACCTCTTATGTTTTTAATTACCATTCTTTTATTATTTTCAACTATAAAAAACTTATGAGAAAATGACAATTGTTTTTTCCAAACTCTGAAGGGTTTTATTCGGAAATGCCGAAAGAAGGGGGCTATCAGGAACCATTAACATTTGCAGCTATTAACTTTGCAGCTGGAGTGGACCCCAAATAACGGACAAGTAGTTAAGCAACTTACCCGGCGTCATCGGTGGTTGGGAATTCTTTGTTCATCTTTATCGCCCATTTTTTTTCATATTTTCACTCCTTTTTACATACAAAATCACGGACAACAGGATTGGGAATCCAGGTTTCATGATATCCTGCAAAATAAGATATAGTGAAATTATAAATAGTCGTGTTTAACGACCAATCGATTCGTGGTTATAGTTAAAAACTAAACAATAATTGTCTGAAGATCAAAGTATTAAGACAGCAGTATCAAAACATTTGAGACTGCACATATTTTTTTCACCCAAAGCCTTATAGTACTCTTTCTACAAAACAATACTAAAAGGTGGTAAGAGTTGCCTGCAAAAATAAAAGTCGCTAATCCTAACAGGTGTATAGGTTGTTATAGCTGTATGCTGGCTTGCAGCCGGGTAAATGCAAACACGGTATCGCTCATAGATAGCGCTATCGATATCAAGACATCAGGCGGTATCGAGAGCAGTCTTGAAATAATCGTTTGCCGCTCATGCATCGACCCACCGTGTGCACGGGCATGCCCCACAGGTGCACTCACACCACGCAACGGTGGCGGCGTAATACTGGATAAAGACCTGTGTAATTCATGTAAGAGCTGTGCCAGTGCATGCCTGCCCGGTGCTATCCATTTTAACAAGGCCGACATACCCGTTATCTGTACCCATTGTGGTGTATGTGCCAGATATTGCAGTCATGACGTACTTGAACTGAGAAAGACCGAGGTGCTATAATATGTGGTCCAACGTACTCTACATTGATCTGGATACAGGCGAGCACCAGGTAAAGGACCGTGCCGACCTGTTCGATAAATACCTGGGCGGTACAGGCGTGGCCACCCAACTGTTACTGGAAGAATGCCCGCCCGGAACCGACCCGTTCTCACCCGAAGCCCCGATAATATTCAGCATAGGGCCCCTTAACACGATCTTCCCCTGCGTATCCAAAACTGTATCCATGTTCAAATCACCCATGACAGGGGAACTGGGCGAATCCCATGCAGGCGGGCGGCTGTCAATGGCCATGCGCTTTGCCGGGTATGATAGTATTGTAATAAAAGGCAGGGCAG
>JAIWAT010000053.1:0-10074 GCA_048634225.1 Anaerolineales bacterium
GCGATATCTCCCGGACTCTCAGCCACCACAACCCCTGCACCCTCCAGCGCCTCGATCTTCTCCTTCGCAGTCCCGCCGCCCCCGCTGATAATGGCACCGGCATGGCCCATGGTCTTACCCGGCGGCGCGCTTATCCCTACCACATAACCCACCACAGGCTTGGTCACATGCTCCCTTATGTATTCGGCAGCCTCCTGTTCGGCTGTGCCCCGTTCGAATACATTCTTAAGACAGATCAGGATGCAGATGCCCCATTGCTTGCAATATATTTATACGATTGGACTTAAATGACCAGCCACATCCCTGCAATTATAATGAGTATTCCTGATAAAAGCCGGGATGTCACCTTCTCACCCAGGAACTTCACCGCCAGAATGCTGGAGAATAAGGGTGTGATCGAGGCCAATGAGGTGGCCTGGGCCGTGCCGATATTGGTAAGACTTACAAAGAACATGTAACTCCCCAGTCCCATACCGAATATCCCGCCCAGGCCAATCACGGCCGAAGACCGCCTATCCAGCTTAAAGGCAGCAATAGGTCCCTTGTCCAGCGAAAAGAGCACATACATGGTCATCACAGAAATGGGCAGGCTGAGGAAAGTCCCCCATAAAGGTTCCACATAATAAAGACCAGTCCTGCTTGCGATTACGGAAAAGGCAGAGCAAATGGCGGATATAAGAGTGAACAGAATGGCCTTCTTCGGGTCTTTTTCACTGCCCGATGCCTTCTCCCTGCTCAGTACAAATATACCTGAGACAATGAGGATGGTTCCCATCACCACTCCTGGACCGATGGTCTCTTTCAGTATAAAACTGCTTAGCACAATGGTGAAGAGTGGAAAGGTGAATTTCAGGGGTTGGACCCTGGACACAGAGGCATATTCCAGTCCCTTGAAATACAGGTATCCCCCAAAAAGGAGCCTAAGCAGCCCACCCAGAGAAAGAAACAAAAATGCCATTAACGGCACCGTAAGATCATAACCATAGAGCAATATATTCAGAATGAACATGAAGCCCATTGCTGCGGCTGTGCGTAATAGTACCGCGGGGAAGGGCTTCACATCCTTCAGGCCGATCTTGTACAGCACCGCAGATATTGACCAGAAAAGTGCGGCCAAGATGCCTGATATCTCCCCGATACCTATCATATAGTACCGTGATGCTCTGGAAAGGATTTAAAGTTTGTATGGCAATTGGATATCAGCAATTTCTAAGCATCAAACGCTGCAGTATAAATAACGACTAGATAAAATTGATTTTAGCCATTTTGCCATTATTTCCTTTGCCTCTTCATGTGTGTAGAACTGACCACTTTCTGCATAAGAAAATGGAGGTTGTACCTGATCTTCCTTTTAAATGTATAATAAATAAAAAAACTGAAAAATGATATGAATAAGTTTAAAAAAGTTAACGGTATGAGTGTAAGAATACCATTGCCTTTTTCGAAATCAGGATTTAGATCAATATAAAACCTTATATGTAGATTATCAGAGCTTTGCCAAAATACTTTTTCCTTCTCAGTAGCCTGTGTTAGCCAGCCCACTTTTCTGACAAAAGGTTTGTTTTTGTCAACCATTTCCAAACCGAACTCATCAGCCAATTGCATCATGAGTTTTTCAATTTGTGAAGGAATAATACTGTTATATTTTGGATATACTTTATAAATATACTTTGCTAATCTGGCATACACGCTTGGATTGATAGGAGAAACCAGATAGTAAACCTCTTTATTCGGATGAAGTATTTTAAATTTTATTGCTTCTTTAAACCAGAAAGAAATATTGGCATTTTTATGTCTATACTCAGGCAGTAAGCCTGCTTCAGCTCTAAAAATAACTAAAGGCTTATCATCAATAAATTTTTCAAAACGATGAACAGCAAAATATCCTATTATTTCTTTTTTTCTTTTATTGCGATATATAAATATTTTTGTAACATTAGCAGGTGAATTAACCACGTAATGATCAAATTCCTTTTCATTAAGGCCTGTAAAAATCTGTTTATGCACCTTATAGAGACTCTCGCTAAGATTTTGCCGCGCCTCACGCGTTAGCTTAGAAGGATAAATTGTTTCAGCACTTACTACTTTTGGCATCTATAATATCCCTGAACTTGAATCTCAGCTATAAGCACATCAAGCATTCAGTTTTTCCCTTATGAACTTCACCGTACTCTCCATAGTGGCTCCTGGAGTGAATATTTCCGCTATACCCAGTTTCTTCAACTCAGGGATATCCTCCTGTGGGATTATTCCCCCGGCAATGACAATGACATCTACACCCCTCTTCTTGAGCAGTTCCATTATTTTCGGACAGAGTGTCATGTGTGCTCCCGAGAGGATACTCAGTCCTACTACATCCACTTCATTCTGTACCGCTGCCTCCACTATCTGCTCCGGCGTCCGGTGCAAACCAGTATAAATAACCTCCATCCCGGCATCACATAGCGCTCTCGCAATAACCTTCGCCCCTCTGTCATGTCCGTCCAACCCTGGTTTTGCTATCAACACAACAATCTTTTTTTTCTCCATGTTCCCTCCTAAAATATGGTTTTTTCCTTATATTCACCAAACACTGAACGCATAACATCGCAAATCTCCTCGACTGTCGCCTGGGCACCTGCACACTTCACCACCGGATACATCAGATTCTCAGTTCCTTCGGATGCCTTTTCAAGCTTCTCCAGTGCATCCTGCACCTTCTTTTTATCTCTCTTTTTACGCAACTTTTTCAACCTTTCTATCTGTGCACGCTGTACTGCTTCATCAACCCTCAGCGTTTTAGAAAACTTTTCCTCCTCCATCTTGAATTTGTTTATCCCGACAACGATGCGAGCGTCACTTTCTACCTCCCGCTGGTACCTATATGCAGCATCGGAGATCTCCTTATGGAAGAATCCTGTCTCTATACCCTTTATCACGCCTGTGAGTATCGAGTACTCTCCTTCTCCCATTGACTCAATTCGCTCTATGTACTTCATCGCCTGCTCCTCTATCTCATCAGTAAGCCATTCAATGAAGTACGAGCCGGCAAGCGGGTCTATGGTATTCACAACGCCGCTTTCATATGCGATGATCTGCTGCGTTCGCAGCGCTACCCGGACTGCCTTTTCTGTTGGTGTTGCATATGCCTCATCATACGAATTTGTGTGGAGCGACTGCGTTCCTCCCATAACAGCGGCCAGCGCTTCCAATGTCGATCTTATAATATTATTCTCAGGCTGCTGTGCTGTTAAAGAGCATCCTGCGGTCTGGGTGTGGTAGCGAAGCATCCACGAGCGGGAATTTTTTGCTCCGTATCTCTCGCGCATAATTCTTGCCCACATCCTGCGGGCGGCACGGAACTTCGCAATCTCCTCGAAGAAATCCGTATGGGAGTTGAAAAAAAAACTCAGCCTCGGTGCGAATTGATCGATCTGCAGCCCTCTTTCCAAAGCCGCCTCCACATATGCTGCACCGTTTGCAAGCGTGAAGGCAATTTCCTGCGCTGCTGTGCAACCTGCCTCACGCATATGGTATCCGCTTATACTTATGGAATTCCATTTCGGCATGTGTTGTGCACAATACTCAAATATCTCTGTTACAAGCCTTATCGATGGCTCAGGAGGAAATATGTAGTTGCCGCGTGCCACATATTCCTTAAAGATATCGTTCTGCACGGTTCCCCTGAGTTTTTCCTGCGCTACACCTTGTTTCGCAGCTACCGTGATGTACATTGCCAGCAGCACATTAGTTGGTGCATTGATAGTCATGGAAGTCGTTACTTTATCCAGTGGAATTCCTCTGAAGAGAATTTCCATATCCTGTACAGAATCTACGGCGACGCCGACCTTACCAACTTCTCCATCTGCCAGAGGATGATCTGAGTCATATCCAAGCTGCGTTGGCAGATCAAACGCAACGCTAAGCCCTGTTTGCCCCTGCCCGATCAAATACTTGTAGCGCTGGTTCGTGTCCTTAGCCGTTCCGTATCCTGCGTACTGGCGCATCGTCCACATACGACCACGATAACCTGTTGCATGCACCCCCCTGATGTACGGATATTCTCCAGGAAATCCGAGGTCCTGCATATAATCCTTCTGCTGCGGCAGATAGAGTCTCTGTACAGGTATGCCTGAGAGTGTCCTGAACTCCTCGCATGATTCTGCCACACTATCGAGAGTCTTTCGAAGCACTCCGTCTTCCCACTTGCTGCAGTGCTCCTTTATTTCCTGCAATTTTTTTTCATCAAACATCAATACACCCCATCATGCCTTCCCGGTATCCCCATATCTAAGAAGGAGAAACCCGTATATCCCCTTAACGGTTGGCATAAGTACGAACACTACCGGCGGTACCGTTCAGGCTCGAACCTGAACCTTCACTGCCCGGTCTTTAAGCTACGGCAATCTACTGCTCGAACCTGAACCCATAAATATCCTTTTCACCGAGCGTTCTGAGTTTCCCCCATCTTGGTCGCAGCCGCAGGCCGACTTTGATGTCATCGCCCGTCAGCTGACCCAGTGCCCTGACGCCATTTGGAAACTCGACTATGCCAAGCAGCAGGGGTGACATCTCGATTCCCTCGGGCAGCACATAGAGCTTCGTGTAGGTGAGCAACGTGCACTCATTGCCCAGTTCGACCTCTTCGAAATCGGTACCCTTGCAACTCAGGCAGCGTGCATGCCTTGGGTAATGCAGCCTGCTGCAGCCCTTGCACTTAAATCCGGTCATTCGCTCCTGCATCAGTCCATCCTCTCCAAGATATGCGTAACGACATTGTTTCCAAATCCGCCGAAGTTGCAGCAATAGGCCCGCTTAGCGCCACTGACCTGCCGCTCTTTTGCCTCGCCCCTCAGCTGCCAGGCGAGCTCAATGATCTGCGCCACGCCTGTCGCCCCTATCGGGTGACCCCTGGCTTTGAGGCCGCCCGAGGGGTTGATCGGCAGTTCACCATCGAGGGCAGTTTTACCTTCTTCGAGCGCCTTTGCACCCTCTCCCTTCCTGAAAAAACCCGCATCCTCGCTCTGTGCAATTTCAAGAATCGCAAATGCATCATGGAGTTCAGCCACGTCGATATCGCTTGGCCTGAGCCCGGCCATCTCAAATGCCTGTTTAGAAGCGAGCTGTACTGCCTTTAGCACGGTTGGGTCTTCCCGTTCGTGTACGGCATGTGTATCAGTCGCCTGCCCGAAACCAGCTATTCTCACGGGCGCATCCGAGTATTTTTTTGCCACGTCTGCGGGACAAAGGACAACAGCTGCAGCTCCATCGCTTATCGGGCAGCAGTGGTAGAGCCGCAGCGGGTCAGCGATCATCACCGAGTTCATGATCTCCTTGATGGTTACGGCTTTTTGAAGGTGGGCGTATGGGTTTTTGAGGGCATTTGCATGGTTTTTTGCTGCCACCATCGCAAGATGCTTTTCGGTAACGCCGTGGTGCTGCATGTAGAGCCTTGTGAACATTGCAGCTAACGAAGGCAGGGTCACACCATGCACATACTCCACATCGGGTTGGCTCAGTGTCGCAACAATGCCAGTGATAACGCTGGTATCCACATGTGTCATTTTCTCTCCTCCGGCCACCAGCACCAGGTCATAAGCTCCGGATGCAACCGCGAGAAGACCCATTTTTACAGCTGAACCTCCCGAAGCCGGGCCGTTTTCCACCCGGTCAGCTGCTGCCGGCAATAAGCTGAGTTGATCCACAAGTGCACTGGCGATGGCACTCTGGCGGGTAAGTTCACCTGCTGCAAAATTTGCGACGTAAACGGCATCAAAATCACGATCGCCTGCACCAGCATCGTCGATCGCCCTGAGCGAAGCCTCTGCTAAGAGGTCCATTAACCCTTTACCTTCGAGCCGCCCAAACTTTGTCATCCCGCATCCGATTATAGCTACATCTCTCAATTGCATCACTCCTTTGACTTACCCAAGTTCTCACTTCCTGACCATCTCAATTGGATTTTTGCATCCTTTTGATCGCATCGATTATTTCATTAACAGAAGCCTCTTCCTCGATCGTGGATAGATCTCCCATATCTTTTTTAGTCCATATTGCTTTCATTACTCTCCTCATTATTTTACCACTTCGGGTTTTTGGTAACATGTTCACAAATTCGATACCCCTGATTACCACAAATGGACCCATGTTTTGCCTCACATGGAGCAAGAGTTCTTTTTTTAGTTCTTCCGAAGGCTCAAAGCCATTTTTTAATACAACAAAAGCACATGCAACTTGCCCTTTCAGCTCATCTGGCACTCCTGATACTCCCGATTCCACGACAGCCGGATGTGACATGAGTGCATTTTCAATTTCTATAGTCCCAACTCTATGAGCAGCAATTTTTATCACCTCATCAGATCTGCCTACGAACCATATGTAACCATCATCATCTTTGTAAGCAGCATCTCCGGAATAATAACTCTTTGTGGATGGAATTTTTTCCCAGTATTCTTTTAAGTATCTCTTATGTTCCTCCCAAAGAGTTGGTGAAAGCCCGGGGAAAGGTTCTTTTACTATTAAAATGCCTTTTTCTCCAGCAGGCATGGAATGACCGCTTTTTTCGTTTACAATATCCACTTTGGTTCCTGGAACAGATATTGCAGCAGACCCAGGCTTAATAGGTAATAAGGACAAGCCATAAGGATTCGCAATTAGGGGTCCTGCAGATTCGGTCTGCCACATGTGATCAATTACAGGGATTTTATTCCCAAATACTTCTTCGTAAAGCCATTGCCACGCTGGTGGATTCAAGACCTCTCCTGCACTGAAAACTCTTTCTACTGAACTTAAGTCATGCTTGCGCGCTTCATCAATTCCAAGTTTCATTAATCCTCTTACACCTGTAGGAGATACCCATAAACCTGTCACTTTGTTTCTTTCTATTATGTCCCACCACATATCTCGCCTGGGATAATCGGGGGTGCCGTTATACAAAATAGACGTACAGCCAGAGAGTAGCGGACCATATACATTGTAACTATGGCCTACTATCCAGCCAATATCTGACGTACAAAACCATACATCACTTTCCCTTAATTTATATATCCATTGACCCATAGAATGTATATATATTTGATATCCTCCATGGTTGTGGACGGTAACCTTAGGTGTTGCTGTAGTGCCTGATGTAGGAAGTAAAAAAAGTGGCTCGTTAGATTCCATCTTCTCTACAGCAGAACTGTAGCCTCTGCCCATTTCTAAAAAATCCTCCCAATATATGTCCCGCCCTTTCATTAAGGTCGTCTCTTTATTCTTGTTTTCCCTGAGTAGGACAACTTTCTTGATATCTGTGGGATAGATATTTAGCGATTGGTCAATAATTTTCTTAAGTGGTATTGTTTTTCCTCTTCTTGATCCCTCATCTTGGGTAAGAATGTATTTTGCACCTGTGAGTTTAAGGCGGTCAGCTACAGCTTTTCCGGAAAATCCAGCAAATATTACAACATGGATGGCTCCGATTCTTGCACATGCAAGCATAGCCACGACAGATTCGATACATGTAGGAATATAGATCGCTACCCGATCTCCTTTTTTCACGCCTATGCCCCTCAAAGCGGATGCACATTCCATCACCATTGCAAGAAGCTGTCCATAGGTCACAACTTTGATTTCATCTGCTTCTCCTGACTCGGCGATTAATGCTGCACTGCCTGCTCTGCCTTTTTCTATATTGTAATCCACACAGTTGTAACAAATGTTTGTAATACCGCCCGCGTACCACTTGAAGATGTCTTCATCCCAGCTAAATGCCTTGTCCCACTTTCTAAACCAGTAAATCTCGTCCTGGGCTTTTACTGCCACTTCTTCCCAAAATGATTCGAAGTCTTCTTCCCCCCACTTTATGAAACGATCTACATGGGGAGGTATTATTTGCATTTTTATTTTCTCATTCATAGTATTCTTCCCTCTTTGGAGTCTCTTTACAGTAGAGTATAACGGTCACATTCATATCTGAACTCCCGGATAAGGGATTCGGACGTTGTTGTCTATTTTAGATGACTCGTTCATATCCCAACTTACCTGGCCCCTGGTATCACTTATGAAAACGTTGCCTTTAGCAGCTACGCCAGAGGCATCAGTAATTTTCCTATCATTTTCGCGTTCATCCGTCAATATTGATACCTCTATCAGCAATTCCCGCCCGTCACCCGGCAAATTCTTTTTTTTATCATATGTGGAGAAATTTGAATATTTTCACAACATGTTATGATAAGTAACGCAGATTTTTTGATTAGGAAAGCGCTTTTTTGGGGGAAAAGCACAAGAGAATCAGTTCTGAAATCAAGGCAGTCTGATTCCAACCATAGATATCCCTTCCTGGCAAATGCCCGACTTCCTTTTATTTCACGGTTTTTCTGATGTACCTACATAGGAGATATTGCCTTTAAGAAGTATCATACAAGATAATCGGGGGTTGGAACTTGACGCCATAGAGAATAGCTTGATAAAGCATTTGCATCGATTCAAACGCAAATTCTTTAAACAACGATCTCATTCGTTCCCATAATGCTCTTTTGCTTCTTAGCTTTGTCCATACGGCCTGGAATAACTTACCCCGCGTCCCGCGGGGCTGGCTCTGATCAACCAAAAAAGCCAACATCATGAGCATGGCAAAAATTAAGCTCAAATTTTTCTTACCGAGACCATAGTTATGTTCGAAATGGTAACCCTGATTCTTCAGAGTATTGAAGGTTTCATTTTCGATCTTCCAACGGGCACGTCCACCCCGCATAATTTGATAAGCATTCTTTTTTGTCACAGTAAAATCTGTGTATCATTTGTTCGCTGCTGATTTGCGAAGGTTTGAAAATTTGTAGGCACGGTCACTGTTCCGGAAGTTCGTGGACATGCCCGGTAGTGTGCATTATGACGGCAAGAGGTTTAACATAAGAATCCGCAAGCGTAATGCGACCCCGGTACTGATGGGAGTGGAAAAGCTAAGAGGCGACATCCCCGTCCCCTGGCTCGGCAACCGACCCGTCCGGATCATCTAGACACCTTGATTATGACGCTTAGGGCTGCTGTGAAAATCGGTGTTTAATGGAAGGCACCTATGAGCCTTCACCTGTTTTGCGAGTTAAGATACCCAAGCCGACTGGGGGAACCCGGCCCTTAGGTATTCCGACCGTTTTAGATAGACTGATTCAGCAGGCGATTGCCAGAGTTTTGTCACCAATTTTTGATCCTGAATTTTCGGATTTTAGTTATGGTTTCAGGCCTGGTCGATCTGCCCATGATGCAGTGTTTAAAGTACGTGAATATATCCGGCAGGGTTATCGTATTGCCGTGGATATGGACTTATCGAAATTTTTCGATACCATTCCCTGTATATATCTGGATATATCCCTTTTCCATCGTTCTCCTTACTTCCCAGGATTATCCCTATTAGTGAGTGGATTGGCAGATCTCAGTCAATACCTTTCCCGATGATTTTGGATGGATAAACGCGATTTTTGTACCGTGGGCTCCGTCCCGGGGGGTTTCATCGATCATCCGGATCTCCTTGCCCTGAAAACCTTCGATTTCTTTGATGATGCCGTCGGTCTCATACGCGATATGATGTATCCCTTCCCCTTTTTTCTCGATAAATTTCGCGATGGGGCTCTCTCCAGAGGTTGGTTCAAGAAGTTCAATCTTGACTTCCCCAACTTGAAACATGGCGACCTTTACTTTGTGCTCCGGGACCTCTTCGGTGCCAAGAGCTGTAAGTCCGAGGATGTCCCGGTAAAAGGGAATGTGATTTTCGAGGGAGCTTACCGCGATCCCTATGTGGTTAATCTGTTTAATCATATTATCCGGTTCTCCTTCACAAAACGATTAAGTTTGCTGTTAATCAATTTATATGGAGCTGTTTCCCCGTTCAAGATTGAAGAGATCCATTCTCCCAGGTTGTTTTCAATATCAAGATGGATGTTGAGAAGTTCATGGACCTTTGAAGAAAATATCTTATAGACCTCTTTTTCTAACCTGTCTCTCCGTTTTTCTTCAAATCTTCCGGTTGTCTGAGCTTTTTTCAGATAATCATGGATTGCTTCAACAAGTTCATCTATCCCTTCGTCGAGTTTTGAAGAAGCGAGGAGCACAGGATTTGGT
>JAIWAT010000054.1:0-9969 GCA_048634225.1 Anaerolineales bacterium
CAAAGGTGCCAGAACAGGAGTGGAATGTGATTTTTTAATAAAAGAAGGAATGCACCTGACCAACGCAATACAGGTGACAGAATCACTTGCAAACCCTAAAACTCAAAAAAGAGAGATCAACGGTCTGATAGATGCAGCCCAACAATATGGACTTGAAGATGGTTTGATACTGACCGATAATGAATATGATGATATGATACAGGACGGGATATGCATACACGTGCGCCCAATATGGTTCTGGATGCTAAGTGTGTGATACCATTGTTAGTTACCTGTTTCCAGGTTCCTGTGCCTGTATCCCGGATGTATGCAAATATCCTGTCTGCCGGTGAATAAGCGATAGTTACAAGTGGGATTCAGTAATATTGATAAAACATGCCAGACCTACTGGAAAAATCCCTGAAAGCAGCTCCTATCGTGAACCGCGGCGAGTATAATTATTTCATACACCCTATTACCGACGGAGTTCCATATCTGGAACCTGCCCTGCTGAATGAAGTGACTGACAGAATAATAGCTGTTGCCGAACCAGGCTTTGATAAGATACTTACCATCGAGGCTATGGGTATCCATATCGGAACAGCCCTGGCCCTCAGGACCGGTAAACCCATGTCCATAGTACGAAAACGTCCGTACGAGCTTCCAAATGAAGTAAAGATTCACCAGGCTACTGGCTATTCTAAAGGCGAACTGTACCTGAACGGGATATCCGCAGGTGATCGCTTGATCATAGTCGATGATGTGGTCAGCACTGGCGGGACACTGGAAGCTGTATGGCAAGCTGTGGGAATTGCGGGTGGAATTATCGTGGATACCGTTGTAGTTATCGAGCGGGGAGACGGCGCAAAGCAGCTCAGGCAGGCGGGTTTGCCTGTGAAGACCCTGGTAAGGGTCGATGTTGGTCCTAAGGGCGTGGAGATATTAGGATAATATATTCAGCGCAGCCATGAACAATTCATCCTTTCTTGATATCTTTGACTTTGACCTGGACAGGGTAGTTGACCTGATCAACAAATCAGAAGCAAAGACTGTGGGTCTCCAATTCCCGGAAGGCTTTAAGAGGCAGGCATTTTCCATAGCAAGGGAACTGGAAGATAAGACCGGGGCGCTTGTTTTGGTATCCGGTAACCCTTGTTTCGGGGCTTGTGATATCGATATGGCACTTAAAGGTTCTGTGGATATCCTGTTCCATTTCGGCCATTCCGAACTTGTGGACGGGCTGGATAATGTAATTTTCATGGAAACACCGGCCAGGGTGGATATCGGGCCTGTCGTTGAAAAGGCAGCCGTCGAACTGGATGCAGGCACAGTGGGTCTTGTGACAACTGTCCAGCATGTCCATCAACTGGACAAGGCCAGGAATATCCTGGGATCAAGAGGCATGTCGTGTGTGGTAGGTACCGGTGATTCGCGGATCAAATATCCGGGACAGTTGCTGGGGTGTAACTTTTCGGCTGCCGAGGTCAAATGTGACAGTTACCTGTATATCGGAAGCGGGAAGTTCCATCCATTGGGTGTAGCTGTGGCAACCGGGAGTAAAGTACTGGCGGCCGATCCCATGTTGAACACTGTTGAGTGGGTGGACCCTGAAAGGATACTAAGGCAGAGGGGCGGGGTGATCGCCAGGTGTCTTGATGCCACTTCCTTTGGCATGATCGTATCCACCAAGATCGGGCAGGAGAGGATGGGACTGGCACGACGGTTGGCTGAACTTGCCACAAAGCATGGTAAGGAACGTATCATTATTTCCCTGGATAATATCACTCCCGATGCTTTATTGCAGTTCAAGGTGGATGCTTTTATAAATACGGCATGTCCGCGCATTGCGATAGATGAAGGGGGACGGTTCAATGCGCCTATGCTTACGCCAGTGGAGTTTGAGATTGTGCTCGGGGAGCGGGACTGGGCTGACCTGGTGTTTGATGAGATCAGGGATGATACCATACAGTAAGGTTATTAAATATTGAATTAAATGGGTACTGAGGTGACCTGCATGTCAAAATTTAAAAAAAGAGACTTGGAACGTAAAGGTGAAAAGAAACAGCAGATTCTTGAAAAAAAATTGATCAAAAATAATCTTGAGTCTTTGACAGGGTCAGAAGGGGAAATCGCGAAGTTACCCGAAGAGGAGTAGTTCCTGTTGCAGGTAAGGATAAAGATACTTGCCGGAGACGTCCTTGAAAAAACAATTGAAGTGGAAGAAGGAAGTACCTATAGTGATATCCTTGCCGAACTTGCGATCAATCCTGAGACTGTTGTGGTGATGGTCGAAGGTAGGCCGGTGCCTATAGATGATGTTGTGGATTCCAGTCGAATTGATATCCTGAAGATCGTATCAGGAGGATGATCAACTACGGATAATCCTCCACCCTGACCGCAGTACTTTGGGGTTGGTAGCAAACCTTGTTATTGGCGGTACGACCGTAATTGGAGTGAAAGCCGTGGCAAGGTCCAGGTCCCAGTCCAGTACAGGCCGGGTGAAATCAGGTGTAAAGGAAATATTGTACTGATGTGGTAGAGCGTGCAGATATCCTGTCAACATGCCTGTGGAAGCGGGATCCTCCAGGCCGTAGACGGTATCCAGTTCAAAATGCCTGAATTTGAATATGGATAGCAAATCCCTGATAAGCCGCATTACCGGTCCTATCAAAGGAGTGAAATCCTTTACTGGCGGAGTGGACCGGGATTTGGCGGATTTTTCCATATCCTTGGTCTCAGGTGCTTTTTCTTTATTTTGTCGATGGATCAATGTGCGGCCCAGGATGAGTATATCTGTTTGTTTATCCTTTAATCCATATTGAATGGCAAGTATCAACCAGCTTATGCTAAGACTGCCATCTATTATTCCTTCTGACCCGAGGGATCGGGCACGGATAGTAACAGGGAACAGCAGCACAGTTACGATAAGTACTATTCCCATCAGGAGCCAAATCATTTCAATTATGATTTGTTTCAATTGGTCTCGGTTTCACCAGTTTTTTCCTTACTTTTCTCTTCCACCATCGATTGGTATTTTTCCATCATTTCCGGCATTGTCTCGGCAAGCTGGGCCAATGTGCCTTTTCCCTTTATACTGAAAAGCTGGACATCCTCTGGCGTCACCACAAGGAAAGCTACGGGTTGGATAGAAGCTCCACCGCCCCCACCACCGCCGGTACCTTCTTCACCTACTTTCCTTTTGCCTTCACCTCCACCACTGCCAAAACCAAAGCTGACCTTGGTAACTGGTATGATGGTCTTACCTTCCACGATAATGTGTTCTCCAATCACGGTCTTGGTGGAGACCATGTCGGCAATCTCTTCTGTAATGGTCTTTAACAAATCTTCCACTATCAAAACTCTAACCTCCATAATTTGGTTGTGTGTTAAAGTATATGTATCTATCTCTGGGAATAGTACTTCTTAAATAGCCCACTGACGTATGACCTGCTCTACTTTCACATGGAGTGTAGGTTTGACTGATTTGAGTTGCTAAAAGGGTTAAAGCAATTGTTTTCATTCGGAACTACCTATAATCAGAGATACTGGTCGAAGCCATAATTATTATATAGAAGTACAAACAGTTACAAGTGCTCTAATTATATTATTAATATTACAGGGATACTAATTACCGGAGGAAGAAGATCAATGGCAGGATTAGGCGGTCAGCCTATAATTATTATTGACCCGGAAAAAAGCAGGACGACAGGCCGGGACGCACAGTCAGCAAATATCATGGCAGCAAGGACAATTGCAAATGCTGTAAAAACCACATTGGGACCCAAAGGCATGGATAAGATGCTGGTCAATGCTGTGGGTGACATAACAGTTACCAACGATGGCGCAGCTATTTTGCAGAATATTGATATCCAGCACCCTGCAGCCATGATGATGGTAGAGATATCAAAGACCCAGGAAAAGGAAGTGGGCGATGGTACCACCAGTGCCGTGGTTCTTGCAGGAGAACTGCTGGGCCAGGCTGAAAAACTAATTGAACTTGATGTCCATCCCACTGTTATCATCAAAGGTTTCAGGCTTGCAGCTGAAAAGGCACAGGATATCCTGGAATCCAATGCAATCGGGATTACAGCTGAGGATACCGAAACACTCCGACAGGTTGCACTTACTGCACTTTCAGGCAAGGGCAGCGAGATGGCACTGGACGACCTGGCAGATCTGACAATAAATGCTATCCAGACCATTACAGATAATGAAGATATAGATATCCGGCACAATATACAGATCATCCACCAGAGAGGGGGTTCCATAAAGGATACTAAACTCCTCAAAGGCATGGTGATCGATAAGGCCAGGGCCCACAAGAATATGCCAAAAAGTGTCAAAAATGCAAAAATTGCGATTCTGGATGTGGGTATAGAGGTACAAAAAACTACTATGAGTGCCAAGATCAAGATATCAACCCCCGGTGAACTGGATGAAGCATACAGTGACGAATACCAGACCGTAAAAGAACAGGTGGACAGCCTGATAGCCAGCGGGGCCAATGTAGTGGTCACTGAGAAAGGGATTGACGATATATCCCTGCATTACCTTGCCAAGAATAACATCCTTGCCATCAGGCGGGTCAAAGAGGATGATCTGAAAAAGATCGTTCGTGCCACCGATGCTGTGATCCGGTCCAATTCCATGGACGTATCCCCGGAAGACCTGGGCAATGCCGAAATGGTCGAAGAGAGAGGAATTGGCAATTACAAGATGATCTATTTTGAGGGATGCGATAATCCCAAAGCTGTTACTATATTAGTCCACAGTGGTGCTGATTTTATCACAGATGAAGTTGACAGGGCGTTGGATGATGCACTAAATGTAGTGAAGGTGGTCTTAAAGGAAGACAAGATCATGTTCGGTGGCGGTGCACCTGAAATTGAGGTTGCACTGCAGCTTAAGGAATATGCTTCCTCATTAAGCGGACGTGAGCAGCTGGCCGTAGTTGCATTTGCCGATGCAATGGAAGGTCTGCCAAGGAGCCTTACAGAAAATTCCGGCCTTGACCCTGTAGATATCCTGGTAAAATTGAGGGCTGAACATAAGAATGGTAACAATACCATGGGTCTGAATGTACTGACCGGTGAAGTCATGGATATGAAGGATACCAGTGTGGTCGAGCCGTTAAAGGTCAAGATACAGTCAATAAAATCAGCGACCGATGCTGTTGCAATGATCCTGAGGGTGGATGATGTGTTCGCATCTAAATATACCGGCCTGATGGACGTAAAACCCGAACACAGGATCGATAGCTATGATGGTATTGAAGCTCCTGATATTGGAGATAATTATTAGATCAGACAGGCAATAATACGGAAGGATCAACACTGTATTTCATAGAGGTTTGAAATGGGGAAGAATAAGGATGTCGAGGTAGACCCATTATCGAATGACACTGTTAAAGATTCTGAAGAACAAATGGTCGAGACTGAAGAAACAACAGTGGAAGAACTTACCATTGCACTGGAGGAATCTGACAGATTAGCGTTAGAGTACCTGGACCATTTGCAGCGGCTTCAGGCAGAGTTCGATAATTACAAAAAGAGAGTGGACAGGGAAAAGAAAGAACTTATTGAATATGCCAACGCAGAACTGGTATCAGAGTTAATTGACATAATGGAGAACCTTGAACGGGGTGTAGCAAGTGCAAAAGAATCTGGTGACATCGACTCCATTGTCAAAGGAATGGAGATGGTCAGCAACCAGTTAATGGATATTCTTGGATCCAGGGGTCTTAAACCCATAGAAGCTGTGGGTAAAAAGTTCGACCCCCATTACCATGAAGCAATGATGATGACCCCAACAGATGAATACCCTTACAATACGGTGATCGAGGAGTTCCAGCAGGGATATATGATGAAGGATAAGGTGTTACGGTATTCCAGGGTGAGGGTATCGGTAAATGAAAATAATAATGAGAATAGCGAATAATACAAGTTTATGAATTATTATAGTAAGATGAGGTGAATTGAATGGCAAAGATAATTGGAATTGATCTGGGGACAAGCAATTCTGCGGCTGCTGCACTTATTGGAGGCAGGCCGGCAATAATTCCCAGTGCTGAAGGAGCAAGTGTAGCTGGAAAGGCATTCCCGTCTTATGTGGCTTTTACTGAAGATGGGCAAAGACTGGTAGGTGAACCGGCACGAAGACAGGCCGTTACTAATCCCGAAGGTACTGTAATGGCAATCAAGCGAAAGATGGGAACCGGAGAGAAGGTTAAGATCAAGGATAAGGAGTTTACTCCACAGGATATATCTGCTTTTATCCTGCAGAAAATTAAACAGGATGCTGAGGCTTTCCTGGGTGATACGGTAGAAAAAGCTGTCATTACTGTCCCTGCATATTTTAACGATAACCAGAGGCAGGCAACCAAGGATGCGGGAGAGATCGCAGGTCTTGAAGTGGTCCGTATCATTAACGAGCCTACGGCCGCATCACTGGCATATGGCCTGGATAAAAAATCGGACCAAAAGATACTGGTATATGATTTCGGCGGCGGTACACTGGATGTTAGCCTCATGGAAGTCGGGGAAGGTGTATTTGAGGTCAAATCCACATCGGGAGATACACAGCTTGGTGGTACTGATATGGACAATTTGCTGATCGACTATATTGCCGAAGATTTCCTGAACAAAGAGGGAATTGATCTCAGGACTGACAAGACTGCAAACCAGCGTCTGCGGGAAGCTGCAGAGAAGGCAAAGATCGAGCTTACCACTACAATGCAGACTTCGATCAACCTACCCTTTATTACTGCCAACCAGGCAGGTCCCAAACACCTGGAGATGACACTTACCAGGTCCAAACTGGAAGAACTGGTCATGCCAGTTATTGTAAAGACCCGCCAGCCTATGGAACAGGCAATTAAGGATGCCGGATTAAGCACATCTGATATTACTACTATTATTTTAGTAGGCGGGCCTACAAGGATGCCTGTGGTACAAAAATTTGTAAAAGATATTGTCGGTAAGGAAGCAGAGCGAGGCGTGGACCCGATGGAATGCGTGGCAATGGGTGCTGCCATCCAGGCCGGTGTGCTGGAGGGCGAGGTCAAGGACGTGCTGCTGCTGGATGTAACGCCTCTGTCCCTGGGTATCGAGACCCTGGGAAGTGTGTACACAAAGCTGATCGAGCGCAATACAACCATACCAACCAAGAAGAGCCAGATATTCAGCACGGCTGCCGATAACCAGCCGTCTGTGGACATCCATGTGCTCCAGGGCGAGCGTGCCATGGCTCATGACAATACTACACTTGGACGGTTCACGCTGGTAGGTATTCCACCGGCACCCAGGGGTATTCCCCAGATAGAAGTGACCTTTGATATCGATGCCAACGGCATCATCCATGTAACAGCCAAGGACCTTGGTACCAATAAGGAGCAGAAGATCACTATCACGGCACCGCATAAACTTTCCGAGGACGAGATAAAGGCCAAGATGGATGAGGCAGAGAATTACGAAGAGGCTGACAGAAAAGCAAAGGAACTTATCGAGCTTAAGAACCAGGCAGATACTCTTGTCTATACTACGGAAAAAGCCCTGTCCGATCTTGGTGATAAGGTCACAGAGGAACAGCGCAATACCATTACTGAGAAGATAGAGAAGACCAGGGAAGCTATTGGTACGGATGATAAGGACCAGCTACAGTCGGCCGTTGACGAACTTACCAAGGAGATGCAGGCCATCAGCACCATGATATATGAACAGGCTGCCCAGGAACAGCAGGCGGCTGGTGAAGCGGGGGCCGAAGCCGAAGCCGAAGCCGGGACCGATGAAGCTACTGACGAAAATGTAGTGGATGCCGAATATGAAGTAGTGGACGAGGAAAAGGATAACTGATTCCTTTCCTTAACTTTTTTTATTAATCACACTAAATAATGGCTGACAAGCGAGATTACTATGAGATACTGGGCGTCAATAAGGACGTCAAGGAAGATGAACTTAAAAAGACCTACAGGAAACTGGCATTAAAGTACCATCCTGACCGCAATAAAGAGGCTGGTGCTGAGGAGAAGTTCAAGGAGATCAGCGAAGCCTATGCAGTACTCAGCGATCAGGAAAAGCGCAGCAAGTACGACCAGTTCGGTCATGCCGGGGTTGACGGACGCTGGAGCCAGGAAGATATCTTCAGAAGTGCGAACTTCGAAGACATGTTCAGGGGTTTCGGTGGCGGTGGTGGTTTCGGGGATAGTATATTTGATATTGTTTTTGGCGGCAGGGGTCGCAGGCGCGGTGGTCCCCAGAGGGGGTCTGACCTTAGATATAGTATGACCATATCCTTTGAGAATGCGTTTCACGGACTGGAGCAGGCGATAAGTATACCCAGGACAGAGAACTGTACCGTATGCAAGGGGAGCGGTGCAAAACCAGGGACTGAACCCAAGACCTGTGGTACATGCGGGGGGAGCGGCCAGTCTACCCGTGCACAGAATACGCCTTTCGGGCAGTTCATGACCACAAGTACCTGTCCCACATGCAGGGGCAGGGGTAAGGTGGTCGATGTTCCATGTACTAAATGCCACGGCAGCGGCAGGGTAGAGAAGAAGCGGAAGATCAAGATCAAAGTGCCTGCCGGTATTGAAAGTAATTCAAGGATGAGGGTGGGTGGTGAAGGTGAGCATGGAACTGCTGGCGGGCCGCCTGGTGACCTTTTCGTTGATATTTATGTGAAGCCGCATAAGATCTTTAAGCGTGTAGGGAACGATATACTGGTAGAGAATGACATTAGTTTTACCCAGGCCGCTTTGGGTGATGAGATTACAGTGTCTATAGTGGATGGGAAGGTGAAGTTAAAGGTTCCTGCCGGGACACAGACCGGGGCTACTTTCAGGGTGAGGGGGAAGGGCATGCCCTATCTTCACGGGCATGGGCAGGGGGACCTGCATGTGAGGGTGAATGTGAAAGTGCCTAAAAAGTTATCCCAGAAGCAGAAGGAGGTTTTACGGGAGTTTGCCAGGCTTGGTGGGGAGAAGCCTGCAAAGGAGAATGAGAAGGGGCTGTTCGAGAAGGTTGTTGATGGGGTGAAGGAGAAGATTTAGGGTGGGGATTGTTCTTTTCGGGAGGTACTTACTCACGAAATGAATGGAAATAATCAACTGTAGTAGTGCAAGAAATAACAGTTATGCGACTGTTGCCTCTGATTTTTTAGTTCTTCTTACATCTGCCAGGTTTACTCTTTCTTCCTCATGCCTCATTTCAACTACATGACCCTTAACAGGCTCTCCCCACTCTTCATCTATTTTTGGATCGTTCTCTATCTGTTTTACAAGATCCTTTTCGTTTTTGGCTGTATATTTTCTCATTATTATTACCTTTTGACCTTTTCTTTATATAACTTTTTTCTACTTTCTGAAGCATCGTAGGCAGTAATTAAGCGCATCTCATTGGTACCAATGGGTTCTAAGATTAAAATCAATATCCTTCCATACGATTCACCCAACACAATATATCTTAAAACACCATTGACTGATATTCTCTGTGGAATGAAATATCCTTCAAGAACATTGTGAACTTCTGATAAGCTGACGTTGTGTCTCCCTATGTGGTCTAAAGTATTTCCACCATACACCAGTACAATTCTTTTCCAATTTACCATTGTTCACTCCAATATTTTCGAAAAGATGCAATATTCGTAACCATATAAAACCGTAGCTATTCGATTGTCAATTGTCTAGCTGTGACTGTATTCTCAATGATTTTTATACATGGGTAGGAGGAGTTATTGTGTGAGTTTGCCAGACTTGGTAGGGAGAAAACTGTAAAGGAGAAAGAGAAGGGGCTGTTCAAGAAGGTTGTTGATGGGGAAGATGAGGGCGTTGAATATCTCACCGATTAGAAAGGCGAAGGTGATCAGCACCAGGAGCCAGACTTGGCTGTTCAGGAACAGTATGATCTGGTAGTTCAGGGGGTTGTCTGTGAAGAAGGACAGGTTGTTGGCTATGTACAGGAGGAACAGGAATAACAGCAGTCCGAATATTCT
>JAIWAT010000055.1:0-9881 GCA_048634225.1 Anaerolineales bacterium
TAACCATTAAACAGATCAATGAAGAAAGTATCCACACCCATAATGCTTTTGCAGAGCGCATTGCTTCCCTTGGTGAACTAAAGAGCGAACTGAATATAAAATAGATGTAAAAATGGGTGTAAGAATAGGTGTATAAAATGGGTGTGAAAATAAGTTCTTTAGCCGGAACCATGCCAGCATTGTTCTAAAATCCAGATATTCCGGCATTTATTTGATACACATATACCTAAGTAATATATTTCAGCAGCATAATTGTAACAGGAGTCATCAAAATGCCAGTAATCACGTTATACTACGAAGATATTGAAACACTTATCGGGACGGACAAAGACACCTTTATCGACCGGGTTCCCATGATCGGTGCAGATATCGAACGTATCGAAGATGACCATATAGATATAGAATTCTTCCCTGACAGACCTGACCTGTACAGTCCCGAAGGTGTTGCCAGGGCAATGAGGGGTTTTCTTGATATACATACCGGTCTGCCTGAATATAATGTAAAGGATTCTGGTATCAGGATCACCCTGGACGATGGGATCAAAAATATCCGCCCCTACCTGGGCTGCGCAGTGGTGAGGGGACTTGAGTTCAATGATTACAGCATTGAGAGCTTAATGGCACTTCAGGAGGACCTGCACTGGGGCCTGGGCAGGGACCGTAAAAAAGTGTCTATCGGCATACATGATCTAAGCGATATTGAACCACCATTCAGGTATGTGGCAGCGGATCCGGATTTCAGTTTTGTGCCCCTGGATTTTGAAGAACCCATGACCATGCAGGAGATACTTGAACGCCATCCAAAGGGAGTGAAATACGCCCATCTCATGGAAGGGTTCGATAAATATCCCCTGATACTTGATGCCAAAGACCAGGTACTTTCATTCCCGCCCATAATCAACGGACAGCTTACCAGGGTCAGCCATGAAACCCGCGACCTGTTCATTGATGTGACCGGTCTGGACCAGAACGTATATACAGCACTTAATATCGTGGTAACTTCCCTGGCCGAGCGGGGCGGTAACATCGAGACGGTGACTATTGAGAATAGTATTGAGAATAAAATCATCACGCCTGACCTGACACCCGGACAGTGGAGTCTTGGTACCGATGAAGTAAGATCACTAATAGGTATTGACCTCACACCCCGGCAGATCGTAGAGCAACTTGAGCGAATGAGGTTCGGGGCGTCCATAAATAATGATGGTTATATAGAGGTAAGTTCCCCTGCATACAGGGCAGATATCCTGCATACCTGGGATATCCTGGAGGATATTTCAATCGGATATGGGTATGATAACATACCTCTTGTTATCCCAAAGACCGTAACAGTGGGTAAGCAGCATCCTATATCCATCAGGCGCAATGAAATACTCCAGATAATGCCGGGGTTAGGATATAACCAGGTAATGCCTTTCACCCTTACCAGCGAAAAGGTACATTACAATAACATGCTGCGCAGTCCGGACCAAAAGGCCACCCCTCTCCAGCATCCTATCAGCGAGGACCAGACCATGGTCAGGACCACCATCCTGCCGAACCTGATGGAGATACTGTCATTGAACCAGCACCGTGAACTGCCACAGCGTATCTTTGAGGTTGGGGATGTGGTAGTGGACGGTATTACCACACAACACCTGGCAGCAGTAAGTATCCATCCCGCATCTAATTTTACTGAAGTTAGGGGTGTGGTCGATGCTGTTATGCGTGAGAGGGGCATAGAATACTCGATTACCGGGACCGACGATCCAGCATTTTTGGAAGGCAGGCGTGCAGCGCTCATGGTTGATGGAAATGAGATCGGTGCACTTGGCGAGATACACCCCGATGTCCTTACTAATTTCGGACTGCAGCAGCCCACAGTAGGTTTTGAGCTGATGGTATGAAGATAATAGACATCTCCAGGACCATCCACCCGGATATGGAGATGTACCCTGGAGATGCCGGGCCACAGATCACAAAGGTATCAGGGCTTGATGAGGGTGACTCTTACAATGTTTCACGTCTCACTCTTGGGACCCATACCGGCACCCATGTGGACCCGCCCCTACACCTCATGCGTGACGGGGCCGGAATTGATAGTGTGCCACTGGATAATCTGGTTGGTAATGCAAGGGTACTGGACCTATCTTCACCTATCTTCTATTAACAGGCCCATAGAAGCCAGTGATATCGGTCCACTGGAAGCAGGGGGAATTATCTTATTGAAAGGTGGCCCAGGTGACTCGGGTGACTTAGGTGGCTCAGATGGTTCAGGTGGCGGGGGCATCTCCTGTGGGGCATGTCTTACGGCGGCATGTGCCAAGTACCTCGTGGATATCGGGATTAGGACTGTTGGTACCGATGCTGCATCCATAGGCGCTCCGGATGAGGAATACCAGGTCCACCATACTTTGCTGGATGCAGGTATCATTGTGATCGAAGGACTTGAAATGCCAGATGTGGAAGCAGGGGATTATTTTTTGGTATGCCTGCCGCTAAAGATCGCTAACGGTGACGGGGGGCCTGCCAGGGCAGTGCTGATAAAAGAAAAAGAGTAGTATCCGGGATTACCCGAATACTAACAGTGAGTTTGTGGTGCCAAGGGCCATTTTACTGGCATCCGGGGTCATGTCAAGGCATACGAAAAATGTCCCGTATTGACCTTCAAGATGGTATGTTGCCATTTCATCACCATTCAGGTTATACATTCTCAGGTCCCTGTCCTCACTGATAACCACATATTTCGAGTCATCTGATATCCCGAGAACCCCTACGTCAGATCCCATTTGTTTCATCCATTTCACATTGCCGTTCTGGTCAAGCAGATAGACCTTGTTCTTAAATGAAAAAGTATCGGCTGCATTATAGGGTTTTGTCAGGATATAACTCCCGTCCTGGCTGATCTCTATCTCAACAGTGTTAATATCAATTTCCTTTTCCCAGTTCTTATTGGCATATTTGTCAAAGGAATGTATCTTGTTATCATCTGTCAGGACATACAGCCTTTCACCGTCATCTGATATCTTCACATCTTCAACTTCACCGAATACGTCCTTGAACCAGATGTACTTACCCTCACTGTTAAGGTAGTATACCCTGTCATCCTGGGTGCCTACCAGCAGGTTCCGGCCGCCTGCCGAATAATCAAAAGCCAGGACCTTTGCAGTGGATATACCGGGTTCCCAACTCCATACTTCATTACCCCTGGTATTTACGGCAGATAACTGCGGTGGCTTTTCACCGCCCTGTATCAAATTACCGTTATCCAGTATACCTATGTGGTTAATAGTGCCGCCTGTATTATAGGAATGCAGTTCTCCTCCGTTGTTATCATATACTTTAACAAAATCATCATCAGCTATGCCTATATATTCCCCTGAACTCGATACGGAGATAAACTGGGCCCTGCTCCACACGAAATTTGCCAGCAAGTTCCTGGTGGGCGTTTTTACTATAGCCTTCTGGGTGGACAGCCCTCCCACATAGTCCCCATCATCTGAAATGGATACTTCCTTGATCCTTACCCTGCTGCTCCATGTCCATGTGGGACCGCTGAGAAGCTGGATAGGGTCTACCGTTTGTGTAGGGGTAGGGGTAACAGTAGAAGTACTAGTCTCTTCCGGTGTGGGTGTGGTTTTTGGGGGCTCAGGAACCTCGTATTCAGATACACACCCTGAGAAGATAATGACCAACGATACAAGAAGTACACATATAAGGAAAACTGGTTTTTTCATAATTATCACCCTTTTATATTTATCATGAGATGCTTTTATAGTTATTGTTTCCCTGACATAAAATTTGTGCATGTTCCGGAATAAACATTTTCATAAGCTATTACCGTAATGAATATATGGAACGACAGCATGAAGAATAACTCTCATTAATAATGACTATTACCTGCTAAAAGAAGTTCAGATAAAAGGCGGCTTAATGAAAAACTTAGGAGGACGTCTGTGATGCTTAAAGTTAAAAACCTTGTAAAAGACTACGAGTTGGAAGATGCTACAGTTAGGGCACTTGATGATATTAATTTTGAAGTGAATGATGGCGAGATTATGGGGGTAATGGGCAGAAGCGGAAGCGGTAAGACAACCTTGATGATGGTGTTAAGAGGTATAGAGCACTTTAACGAGGGTGAAATACAACTGGATAACCTTACCCTTACCCCCGACTCTCCGTATGAAGATATGATGGCAATGAAAGGTATGACCGCCATCCATTTACAGAGGAATTTCGGTCTATGGTCCGGATCTGCCATAGAGAACATTATCAGGCGCCTGTATTCATTACGTGTGGGTCAGGAAGCACTGCCATCAAAGGAACATCCAGATTATGATGATCTGTACGCCCAAAGTATGGAATTCCTCAAACTCGTGGGTCTTGAGCACAAGGCCGAACATTACTCACCTGTTCTTAGCGGAGGCGAGAAACAGAGGTTATTGATCGCACGCCAGATCGCGGCCAATCCCAAGTTGCTGCTGCTGGATGAACCCGCTACCATGACCTGTCCTGCTACTAAACAGGAGGTCCTTGATACTATCAAGAGGGTCCAGCAGAAGACCGGGATCATTACCATAATCGTTTCCCATTTACCTGAGATACACAGTTATCTTGCAGATAAGTTGATATGGCTTGAAGAAGGCAAGATCGTAGAAGAGGGAAACCCGGATGACCTTATTGAAGATTTCCTTAAAGATATGAAACCTGAAGTTCCACTGCCTGAATTGAAAGAAGATAAGGTCGTAATAAAGGTAGAGGACCTTTGCCAGCGTTATTTCCTGGTACGGCAGGGAGAAGTACTGGATATAGAGGATATGAATGTGGAATTCAAAAAAGGCGAGATCACTGCACTTATTGGACCCAGTGGTGCAGGTAAGACCACGTTGCTGCATGCGATGGACGGGCTTATATATCCTGACGAGGGTGAGACAAATTTCCTGCTTGATGGTAAATGGGTGGATACCACTATTTACTCTCCTGAAAGAATGGAACTGCGCAGACGGACCAGCATTATGTACCAGGAATTCGCCCTATACCCGAATACGCCTGTTAAACACCAACTGGCCTATAAGCTGGGTGTTAAGGGTATGCATGTATTAGAAGCTGCAAGGGAAAAAGCAAAAGAATTGGGTATTCCTGATGAACATCTGGATGCAATATACAGGTTAACAGATGTCGGAGGGGAAAGTGCGCAGGAAGAACTGAAAAGAATGGGCTATTCCCTGGATATTATCAGCTTGCTCTTCCCCAGTGGTCCTTTAGATGAGGTTATTAAGCATGCCGGGCCGATATTTGATGCAATAAAACTCCCGATGTCAGTCCTGGATTCCAAGCCATACCAGATGAGCGGTGGGGAGAATGTACGAGCGGCACTGGCGCTGGCAATGATAACAAATCCTGATTATCTGCTGCTGGATGAACCTTTTGGCGACCTGGACCCCATTACATTGCGGGAAGTAGCCAATTCCCTGAAAGTTGTCAGTGAAAGGTTCGGGACAACCATCATATTGATCAGCCATCATATGGATTTCGTGAATGAAGTTGCTCACAGGGCTATATTGATCGACAACGGTGATATTACCATGGATGGCGACCCGCTTGCTGTTACAAGTAAGTTGATCGAGATAGGACATGCTACCTATATGGAACATGCTATAGTGGACTATAAGATCGAAAACATGAATTGAGTTGGTTTATCCGCTGTGGAACCCGGAAGACCACAGTGGTTTTACTACAGTGGTTTTACTGCAGTGGTCTTACTACAGTGATTTTACCTCAGCGTTTTAATCATTGACTGCCACCCGGACATACCTACTATTTTATGATATCCCAGCAGAATATATCTTCCAGAAATAATATGTTCCAGCAAGATGAAAACACGGACCAGGGAAGTATATCGGTCGAAGAGGGACAGATGGGGGGTACTGAGCATACCAACTATACTAATACCGGACCGGCAGGTCCTGCTGAGGCTCCCGTTCCAAAACCCGGTAAAAAGGGTTCAAGAGCAGGACGCGTTTTAATCTATCTGCTGGTAATCATGGGACTATTGATAATAATTGGTGGGAGCTTGTTCGTCATTTTTGGAGATTTCGATGCCATGCCCATGGATTCCAATAAGGTTGCTGTGATATATGTACAAGGTATAATGATAACAGGTAATTTACCAGGTGGGTTAGGGTATGCCACATCAGAAGAGATCAGCAAGAGCATCCAGGATGCTGCTGATGATAAGAACGTTAAGGCCATAGTGCTGCGCATCAATAGCCCGGGCGGCACACCTGCTGCGGCCCAGGAGATTGTGTCAGAGGTAAAAAAAGCACAGGAACATAAGCCTGTTGTGGTATCAATGGGTGATGTGGCAGCCAGTGCAGCTTATTATATCTCGGCACCAGCAGACCACATTATCGCCAATCCGGATACAATGACAGGCAGTATTGGAGTTATCTGGGTGTTCGAAAACAGTTCTGAATACTTTGATAAAGAGGGAGTTGACTTTTATGTGGCAAAAAGCGGAGATTTCAAGGATATGGGTGCCAACTGGAGAGGACTGACCGATGATGAAAAGCAATATTCAGAAGAGGTGGTCCTGGAAGTTTTCGACAGGTTCGTTGATGAGATTGCCAGTGGAAGGGGCTTAAGCAGGTCTGAAGTGAAGGACATGGCTGACGGCAGGATATATACGGGAAGCAGGGCTGTGGAACTGGGACTGGTGGATGAGACCGGGAACCTGTATGATGCTATTGATGTGGCGGCAAAACTGGGTGGTATCGAAGGTAAGCCGACTGTGAGTTATAAGAATAAGCCTTCATTGTCAAGGATTCTGTTTGGAAGTACAGAGGGGACTGATGACCAGTCTGGATCCTTGGTGAGATATCTTTATGAAAGTCCTTTCGGATGCTTCGAGGCTTAGACCATTATATTGAATGAGCCATAAGTCATTGTAATTCGCTATTCAGTTTTGTATGAAAATCCAGTATCAGTTTTGTGGTCAAGATTTTGTAAAGTATTCATGCTCAATATTGTTGCAATGGGGTTTCTAATGATCATAGCGCCAATGACCCTGGATATTTTAGGAGTGGAATCTTTAACAATCGGACCCACGAATAGTTTTGTCACGATTTTTGAATATCATAGCATAGGAGAAAGTTTCGAATTCGATTTCTTCCCCATATCAATAATATCCATAAGTGCGATTGCCAGCTGAGAAGGTGGATGAATTTGAATTCAATTATGATCCGCATCATTAAGAGGTGTAACAGGTGATCGTAGATGACAAAAAAAGCAGCTCTGTAGAAATCCTGTTTAAATCAATTGCAATAATCTAAAATCAATAATTCAAACCATATCAAGAGATTTAGTTGAACTATTTTTCGATTATTATTATTGCTAAATTCAAACGGATTTCTACAAAACAAAAAAATGTTGATATATCAATATTTATCCAATCCTTATAATTAGTAAGAATTAGTTGTCACAGAAATATCCAGTTTTACAATTATCACATACAAGATAAATTTCGTTATCGTATATGGCTTCTACTCGCAAGTTTATACTATTACACTTGTCACAAATTTTTTCAAATATTTTTATCATCCCCTCAATTTTTCCCACTTTTGTGTGGGAACAAGAAAATCCTCAATTTTGTCGGATTTACCTGAGTACATAATCTTTTGATTAGTTACAGCAAGAAAATCCTCAATTCAGTTAGATTTACTTGAGTATATAATCTTAGATTAATACACTTAAAACTCAAGTTTGGGAATTATTTTTTAATCTAAAATCCACCTCAAGCTACTGATTTCCATTCAATTTATACCCGAACCCTTAAAATCTAGAATTTTTTCATACTAGCAAAACCAACATCTAGCGCCCTTTTCCCCATATTACCCCTACTCACGTTTTTTAGGTCCTGTAGGGGTAAGGTTAATAAACCAAAAGAAGCATTTATATGCAATAAAATCAATTACTTACTTACAACTACGGAAGACATAACAATGGCATGGAATATCGAATGGAAGCAGCCACATAAGAAAAAGTATTGCAGTTTAAAAAACACTTTTCGAGTCGACGGAAAGGTGAAGACTGACTATATCTATCTCGGCCAAGAGGAAGTGGCAACCAGGATACTCGCTGACCTGGCAATCAAGGAATTAATCGACGAGGAGGACATAACCTACAGTGGCGAGATGATTCTTGAAAAAATAACGGATTCCTTAAGTTTTGAGGATATTTTGACCAATTATACAGATGATGAGAGAGCGAGCAGAGCACTTAAGAATGTGATCATCCTGATGACGCTATTCAATGAGAGCAAGCGCAGGCTTTTCATGAAACGATTGAATAAGTCGACATTCAGGAATTCAACTGACATTAAATATCTTGAGGAAGTTTATGAATTTATGGATATGGTTTGTAAACACCTCGGTGATATACTCTATGACCTGCTAAAAAATGCCATTGAAAAGTACAAAATCAGTCTTGACTACCTTATAGTAGATGCTACCCGCTTTAAAATCTATAAAGATGAGGAAACGGATTTAATCAGATTTGGGTACAGTGCGCAAAAACAAAAGAATTTGCCACAGGTAAATATCGTCCTTGGGGTGAATGAACAGCAGATACCGTTTTTTGTCAGCACTCATCCTGGAAATACATCTGATATTGAGATGTTCGATAATTTTCTAAAGACACTACGATCGAAATATAGCATATTAAATAATAAAGTCAATCATAAAATTATAATCATGGACCAGGGGAATGTGAGTAAAGAAACCATAAGATACTTGCGATGGCTTGTACGATACGGTTTTCATTTCATAACAATGGTAAGATCGAACAGCATAGGTCGTTTCACAAAAAACTTGAATAAATCGGATATGAAGCTGATATACTCGAAGGAGATAACGAAAAATAAGGAAACAAGGGTTTATGGCAAGCTAATCGAAACAAAGGTTTATGGAAGGGTTTCTCGTGTTCTGGTCTCTTACAATCCGGATGTTGAGCATACAAAGAATAAAAGTCTTGATAGAAAGATAGAAATCGTGAAAAAGAAGGTTCAATCACTTAATAAAAATGGCGGGTCATTAGATAGCAGATGTTCAGAGGTTAACTCGTTAATAGCAAAACACAGCCTCAAACGAGCTATGAAGGTTATTAAAAATGAGGCCGAGAATGAGATTAAGCTTGAGGTGGATAAGAAAGATCTGGATGGAAGACGCAAGAAGTTTGGTTTTTTTGCGTTGTTCACCCATAGTGATTTAGCACCTACTGAGATAATAAAGATATATAAGAGCAGAGATACGGTGGAAAAAGGGTTTTTGGAACTGAATACGGATTTTAGTGTCTGTCCGATACGTCACAGCAAGGATAGACGAATTGAAACACATACAATATTTACTATCTATGGTTATTTCTTCGTTTCTCTATTGCGGGCGATTCTCAAGGGTAAGGGAGTGGATTATTCATTTCGTGAGCTGCTCTACACGATAAAATCGGGACGGTCTGTGGTTGGTTATTACGAACATGAAGTATTCAAGGATAAGCGACTTTATGTTGATCGTCCGATCAAGATGAATGATGAATTGTCACAAATCTTCAGAATCTTAAAAATCAAGATGCTTAGGTATGATTTGAAGCTGGAACCTTACACCTACAGTTTGAAATAAGTGGAAAATGGCTGATTTTGGGTGGGTCGACAGATAGTGGTTTTGAAGTGGTTTAGCTTTAGCTTTTTTAGGTTTTTGAGTGAAATCGAATGGGTGCGGATGTTTTTTGGTCTCTCGAAGTTGAGATTCAAGTAGTTGACTAAAGAAGGGCAATAACAAATTTTTAGGGGAAATTGGGCAGTCATACTTCTTTATAAGCAAAATGGGGGAAGGTAAACGCCGACTCTCAAT
>JAIWAT010000056.1:0-9828 GCA_048634225.1 Anaerolineales bacterium
CTTCACGACTTCAATATAACCTGCAGCCTCTAGTTTGCTCATGTGCGAGGACAGATTGCCGTGTGTCAGCCCTGTCTGGTGCATCAAAAAGAGGAAATCTGCGCTCTCGACAACGTAGAGGTATGCCATGATCATGAGCCGGGCAGGTTCGTGGATCAAACGGTCGATCTCAGCGATGGGCTGTGGGTCATTTTCGCCGGGATCACTCACTGGCATCAGGTGTCTCCTCTGCTGGTAGCGGATATTTTCGCAGGAATCGGGTGAAGATTGCCAGACCGCCAAGGAATAGAAATGCCCCAATGAAAACCAGGTACAGTATCAACCCGGTACATCCGGAACCAAATTCTATCAAAGAGAAAAATACTCCCAGAATCACTGACAGGATCGCATATCCGGTATAACGGATACTTCCGGACCTGGATGCTGCGTGGGCGAATGGCCCGACCAGGATCATCCCGAAAAACAGGGGCGACCATTTCACCCACTGGGAATAATCCTTCACATCGCCAAAGATAGAGATCAACGTGAATATTATCACGATAACTGCAAACTCAAAGAGAAAGACACCTGTCAGGGCATCCTTTGGATTTTCCTCATGGAATTTGACAAACCCGATCCGCGGATAAGTGTAGCGTCTCCGGATAAACTCTACAATCTTTCCAGAGAATACTATCAATAATATATAGAATGCAAAGACAGTAGAATAGAAGAACCCTCCGAAAGTTATGAGGATCAGCCCCATCATGACTTCCATCAAGCCGTCCTGCTGGGAATCACGATATGCCTTTTTTTCTATTTCCTTCAGATTGATATTTTGTGTCATTGTAATTACCTCCATATATTATCATAAAGGTCTTTGCAATATATAACACTTTGCATCACAAAGTGATTTGAGATAATAGTATGTGGATTGTAAGCATCTCTGGCTGTACATGGCGATCCATGTTTGCTAATCAGAAGTAAGGGTATTCGGACATACTGAAAAAAAAGCAATACGGATAAAGTTTCATCCACCCATTTTTTTCATCATTTTCTGGATATTGAACTTACCGCCCCGTAGTCCCTTGAATGCCTGCTGCATCATCTTGTGCTGCTTAATAAGAAGCCTGACATCCTCAGGGGATGTCCCGGAACCAATGGCAACCCTCTTGATACGGCTGCTGCCTATTATCTTTGGCTCTTCCAGCTCCTTCTCTGTCATACTATCCATTATAACCTTGAAATTTTCCAGGGTACTCTGGGTCGTCTGGAACTGTTCATCAGAAAGATCAGCTCCCTTTGGAAGCATGGGCATATTAGGAAGCATCTGCATAATCTGCTTTATTGGCCCCATCTTATTCATAGCCCCAAGTTGTTTATACATATCCTTGAGCGTGAATTTACCCCGCATCATGCTATCTACATCGAACTCATCCTCATCGATGGCTTCCTGGGCCCGCTCGATAAGGGTCTTGATATCCCCCATTCCAAGCAGCCTGGATATGAACCGGTCAGCCTCAAATTTCTCAAAATCCTCTGGTCTCTCCCCTATGCCGATGAACGCGATCGAAGATCCGGTCTCTGACACGGCAGATAGCGCACCTCCGCCTTTGGCCGTACCGTCCAGTTTAGTAATAACCACACCAGTAATGCCGATAGACTGGTTAAACACCTTTGCCTGTTCACTGGCCTGCTGGCCAATAGCAGCATCGATAACCAGTAGTTTCTGGTCCGGTTTGGCCATGGCAAAGATTTCTTCCATTTCCCTGATCAGGGAACTTTCAAGAGCATGACGCCCGGCAGTATCGATTATCAGCACGTCATACTTTTCAACAGATCCCAGTCCGTTACGTACTATCTCCACAGCATCCTTATTGTCTCTCTCACCATAGAATGTAACATTCAAACGGCTGCAAAGAGTACTCAACTGTTCATAAGCCCCTGGCCGGTATGTATCAGCACAAATCACTGCAGGTTTCAGGCCCTTTCGTTGGAAGAACCTGGCAAGCTTTGCCGTAGTAGTAGTCTTACCGCTTCCCTGCAGGCCCACCATCATGATCTTTTGTCCGGTAAGTTTGACATCGGTCCCCTGACCCATGATGTTAATGAGTTCATGATATACGATATTGATCACATGTTCCCTACCGCTCAACCCGGTGGGAACATCCTCTTTTAAAGAACGTTCTTTGATCCGTTTAGATAGTTCCATCACCAGTTTGACATTTACATCAGCCTGGAGCAGGGCACGCTGTATCTCTTTAACGGCATCGTTGACCACCTTTTCATCAATCCTGCCCGCTCCCGCTAATTTCTTAAGGGTGTCCTGCAATGAGCTTCCAAGTTTATCCAGTACCATGATTATCTCTCAATAGTGAATGCCTTCAAAGAGTGTTCCCAGGATAGATAAATATCATCATTAGATGAAGAACATGAAGGTGACCCAGGCAATCAGTGAAAGGATCACAGAGTGTTTCAACCCGGCTATGACCTCGCCTTCACCCATCTGTCCGGCCACCAGTCCTGAAGCAAAACCCTGTATCAATGCTGCATGGAAGAACAGGCGCCTGAACATCTCAGGATCGAAAACACCAATAAATTCTTCTGCTCCGCCGCCGGCTGCGTTTGCTGATGTACTGGCTTCTGCCATTACCGGAATAAAGGAATACGAAAGAATACCAATTACAAACAGGAATACTAAGAATGACATGTAACTGATTATCACATAGATGATCATATTACTTGCACGATCCCTTTCCATCATTTTAAGGACATAGGCATCCCTGGCAGCTACTTCCAGCACGTCTGGTACGTTACCGCCGGCCCGGCTGGCCTGGTTGATCAAAGCCACTGAACGGTATATAAGCGGCGTAGCAACCCGGTCTGCAAATCTTTCAAGGGAATCTTCGAATGATATACCCCATGAAAGCATATCATCGATCTTGGCAATTTCAATAGTGAGATCTCCATATTCACCTTTAGATACCGTGCCAACAGATTTTGTCAGTGTCATACCTGAGCGGTTCATCTCGGCAACGTCCCTAAGGAAATTTGGGAAATACTGTTCAATCCTTTTAACTCTACGTCTTCTTAAATAATGAAGAAATCCGGGAGGGACTATGGCTATGAGAATCGTGAAAAGCAATACATTATCAAATGCAGGAGTAAGTCCTGTCTTCAGACCTGCAAGTACCAGGAAGATCAGGGCCATAGGTATACTGATTAATATTGCGTAAGATGGTTCCTTTTTAATTTGCTGTTGGGGTGATTTTATGAAATGGCGGAGATTGATCCATTTTCTTGCCTCTTCCATCTGGAGAAGTACTTTATCCTTTTCAATTAGGAGTTCATCTTCTGTAAATACTTTTTCTTTTTCATCAATTGTAATAGTATCCTCCGGAAGTGTTTCCTCTTTTTCGTCAATTGTAATAGTATCCTCCGGAAGTGTTTCCTCTTTTTCGTCAATTGTAAAAGTATCCTCTGGAAGTGTTTCCTCTATTTCATCAATCGGACCAGTGTTCTCCGGGAGTTGTTCCTCATTTTCGTCAATGGGTTCTCTGTTCTCCAAAATATCACACCTCCGGGGTCATACTACTGATAAGCACCACAAACACAATGCTTCCTACAGGGATTACCAGATATATCAACAGGTACATGAGCATCAGGTTCATACCGCCCATAATGGTCATGACCGACATCATAACGAGTAGGAACAAAGGTCCGGCCACAAATACGGTCACATAGGCCTCGGCTATTAATCCGAGCGTTTCAAGGAATTCCTTTTGTTCCCGCTTGCTTTCAACAACGAACTGTTCTGCCTTAAGCCTTAAAAATGATTCCAGGTCACCACCGGAAGATACGATGGTTACTGCGCCCTGTAAGAATTCCTGCATCCGATATGATGGTGTAGTAGATGCCACATTCTTCATGGACGTGACAAGATCCTTGCCCAGTACTTTGATATCCCTTACCACATATGAAGCCTCTATTGCAGCTTCCCCATATATCTTGTTCTTGGCAAGACTTGTAAAAATGTCCACAGGTATGACGCCAGCGCCTGACATTGCAGACATGTAATGTACAGCATAAGGAAGCATCGTATCAATACTCCGTCTCCTGTTACTGTTAACCAGCTTTGGATAGTTCAGGAATGCAATAAATGTACCTGCACCGAAAATACCCATGAGAACGACAACGGAAATAATCTTTAATGCCAGGTTTTTATATTCATGGAAACCATCAAGAATATCAGTGATGACCGAACGGGTCAAAGTAATATCAGGAGCGCCAAAGGTTGACACAACTAAAACTGCAAAAAACAAACCCACAACAATCATTAACAGTGAACATAAAACCGCCAGGGAAAGATACATATCAAAACTGATATTTAATCTGCTCTTTAGCAATTCCTGCCTGAGGTCAAAATACTTGGCACGTCTCTTACTGAAGTAACTACCGAATAAACGGTATGAATACGAGGTAAGATACCTAACTACCATATAATTCCTTCCTCACGATTTCCATCAGGGTGTCAGGTTCACGATAGTAAGTTACGACTATCTTGGCGACATCCTCGTAATGCTTCACATTCTTCATCCGTGCCCATTCCAGGATTTCCTGCCTTTTCTTTAATTCGTCCTTGATGCGGGCATCATCCCATCCGCGATTATTCATCACCGATTCCAGTATATAAGACCTGCCTGAATAAACAAATTCATCCTGTGAGGCCGACCATGTGAACACCTCATTCGTCAATAATTCACCAGTCCTGGGATCGACACCCACAATCTCAGTTATAGATTTGGCCCTTCGCACTCTTTGTTCACCAATCCTGACCTGGACCTGTATGATTACCAGGTCAAGGGCCTGTAGCATTATCCTGGGAACATTGATGGGCGGATTCTCAAGTCGGTGTACAACAGACTGTACGGAATCCGCATGCAAGGTTGAAAATGTGGTATGACCGGTACTCATAGCCTGGAACAGGACATAGGCTTCGGCACCTCTCACCTCACCTACAAGCAAGTATTCAGGCCGCTGTCTCAAGGCTGCCCTTAACAGGTCATACATATCAATGGACCCGGATTCACCTCCGGTAAAAGTCTGTCTTGTCACACCTGCAATCCAGTTGGGATGGGGAAGGTTCAACTCCCTGGTATCTTCGATGGATACGATCTTAGTCTCAGGTGCGATAAACAAAGCTACTGCATTCATGGTAGAGGTCTTCCCGGATGCGGTCCCTCCGGCAAAAATGATGTTCTTGTTATTTTCAGCAGCCAGCCAAAGGTATGCTATTGTTGAAGTTGAGTAGGTATGGTAGTCGATGAGGTCCGGCGGGGTCAGCGGGCTTTCCTTGAATTTCCTTATAGTAAAGGAACTTCCCCTGGTTGTTACTTCTCTTCCAAGGGTCAGTTGTATCCTTGAACCGTCGGGCATTGTAGCATCGAGTAGCGGATCTGCTATGGAGATATGCCTTCCGCAAATCTGCGCAATGCGCACAACAGAGGCATCAAGCTCGTTCTCATCATCAAAAGAAATGTTTGTTTCTATTGATTCGTATTTCCTGTGGTACACATACAATGGTGTATAGGGCCCATCACAGGAAACATCTTCAAGGTATGGATCATGCATCATGGGATCGATCTTTCCATATCCCATGAATTCGCAGTAGATATGATATAAAATCTTTGTAAAGGATACCGTATCTATTTCTATCTGGTAATCCCATAAAATATCATATACTTTATCCTTCAGGTATTCCTTTGCACCGCTCTTTTCAAGATCTTTCAGGTTAACATCAAGTGTTTCCGTGAGCCTTATTTTTATTTCAGAGAACAGTTCTTCTTCTCCCGGGCTTAGTTCGGGTTCAAGTACCTCATAAAGGTAAGTATGAGTACCCGGATTATAAGAAATTCTGATATATGAATAAGGTTCATTTACAGGATATAATTCGACTTCCTCAAAAGGATAATCATCATCTAATGTGAGTTCGACCAGAGCACCGTGTTTTTCAGGATCATAATCCTCAAGGACTATCCTTTCCGGCTGGAAATGATTGACAATACGCTTGAACAAATTTGGTTTTTCAATAATTTCTTCTTCCACCTCAGGTTTGACAACCTCCTCTTTCTCTACCTGGGTGATCTCCTCCAGGGTCTTCTCCCAGATAGATTCAACAGATTCTGGCAGCATTACCCTCCTGTGTTCAATGACGTGGCTGTCGCCAAGACGGGTTCTCAGCGTCTGAATGTCTATTTTATCGCCACTGGGCATAATCAGGTCTGTCAATAATTCCTCTGGTTCACCTGTTTTTTCTGTTAGATCCCTTATTTTGGGCCCCTTATCAACCTCTTCTTCGTCATCAGTTTTTTCTTCACCAGACGTTTCATCTGCTACTTCTTCAGACGCAGGCGATTCTTCATCAGATGTTTCTGTTATTTCGTCCTCATCAGGTATCCCGGGTGTTCCGTGGACCGAATTCGTTTGCCCAGGTTCATCCGATTGTAAGGATTCTGGTTCCTGGTTTTGTTCATTTTCACCCTTTTTTGTGTCATTCATATTCCACTCATCCCGCCAAAATAATTTTAGATATTTTCAATCCTTTCCGTCCATGTTAGATATTATGCTAAATTAATAGGTCAAATTGTTACATATATATTAATAGGTAATAGGTTAAATTTTTTCATCTTCTATTTAGAGATTATTAACTACTTATAAGTAACGATAATTATAATATTAAATCCTTATGCCTAATAATCTACATTTAGCATGTAGGGAACTCATTCTTCAGATTATACAGGGAAATATCGATTCTGAACTGGAATTGAACAGACAAAAAAAGACTGTGAGTGCAAAATATAAGTTTAACGGGTTGCCGAGCAATGCCGAAATCCTTGCCAGGGCTCTTCCTGAAGAATATGGTAAGATCATTGAAATGCTGCAGCTCAAACCTGTGCGGACCATATCGGGCGTGGCTGTAATAGCGGTTATGACTTCACCTGCGCCTTGTCCCCACGGTGTCTGCCTGCCATGCCCTGGTGGCCCTGATTCAGAATATATATCGCCCCAGAGCTATATGGGAGAGGAACCTGCTGCAAAAAGGGGAATACGGCATGACTTTGACCCTTATTTACAGGTTGCAGGGCGGCTGGAACAGCTTACACAGATAGGTCATCCTGTGGATAAGGCTGAACTTATTGTAATGGGCGGGAGTTTCACTTCCAGGAGCCTGTGTTACCAGGAATGGTTTGTCAGGCGTTGCATTGAGGCCATGAACGATTTCGGGGTACGGCCCGATACTGGTAAGTTCAAATATATTGATGACGTGCAGGCCGAAAATGAAAGCGCTGTAGTACGGAATGTGGGCATTACCTTTGAGACGCGTCCGGACTGGGCAACCAGGGATGAAGTGGACCAGATGCTGCGCCTGGGAGGAACCAAGGTTGAGATCGGCGTGCAGAGTACCTATGATTTTATCCTGGGCAGGATCAACCGGGGGCACGGGGTCTATGAAACTGAACTGGCCAACAGGGTGCTGAGGGATTCAGGATTTAAGGTTGGTTTTCATATGATGCCGGGCCTCCCTGGTTCATCTCCGGATATGGACCTTCGGATGTTTGGGAGATTGTTTGAGGATGAGAGGTTCATGCCCGATTACCTGAAGATATATCCCACGCTGGTCACGCCGGGGACCGGATTGCATGAACTGTGGGACTCGGGTGGCTACCATGCCCTGGAAGTTGAGGAGGCGGTTGAGCTGATCGCAAATATAAAAGCCCTGCTGCCTCCCTGGGTCAGGCTGCAGCGGGTGCAGCGTGATATCCCTGCATGGCAGATCCAGGCAGGTGTGACAAAAAGCAACCTGAGACAACTGGCAGGGGAAAGACTTGCCAAACAGGGAGGGAAATGCCATTGTATCCGGTGTCGTGAGGCGGGTCATAAGAGTCTTAAGGGTATCGAGCCCGGACATGTGGAGATGATATCCCGCTCATACCGTTCATGCGGCGGGGATGAGCATTTTATCTCATTCGAAGATACCGAACATGATGTGCTGGTAGGATTTATCAGGTTGAGGTATCCAGGTGCTCCGCACAGGCCCGAGCTTGAGGGTGCGGCCCTGGTGCGGGAACTCCATGTCTACGGGCCGCTGGTGGGTGTGGGGCTAAAACCGCAGGCAAGGGAATGGCAGCACAGGGGATACGGGGAAGAACTGCTGGCTGAAGCTACAGAAAGGGCCGGGCAGGCAGGTTATACCAAACTTGCCGTTATCAGCGGGATAGGTGTGAGACCCTACTACCGGAAACTGGGCTTTGAACGGGACGGACCTTATATGTCCAGGTTCATATAGGGAGATTGCTCGATGACGATTGGAGTTATTTGGGCATATATGTTAATATTTTAAGATAGAAAACAGCCGGACAAGATGGAAAACCGGGAGGAATAGGTTTATTGCAGGCCTGTCTGGGGTATAGTGACTGGAAAAGGTGAGATAAGAAAATGAAATTATCAAAACTTCAATTATTTCTAACATTCATTAAGGCCGATAAAAGGTGTTCACCGCAATTTATGGAAGAACCGAAACGAAAAGGAATTCCAGTGGGTGAATTAGATTTCCCTTTGCTCAGATATACATTTTCGCTTGAAAATAGATTGAGAATGCTTACTATACTTCGAAATGATATTCATAATTTAAATAAAGAAGCCAAAGAGGAAATGAAAAGAACACAAGAAAAAGGTTCTGGCACAAATGAAAAGGGTTTGATTTTAACAGTCTATTATGAGTCTTTTCTAAATCAAATCTATAATATAATGGAAAATTTGGCTAAAATCAATTTTTTTATGTTTGATGCGAATATCACTCCTAAACATGGGTTTTCAGACCAAATGAAGAAGATAAATAAAGGAAAACTAAAATTCCATCCAGACTATGATAAATTAATAAAAGAAGAAATGGATTGGTATATAGAAGTCCATCAAATAAGAAGTAATACGAATCATTATATGGTTGGAATGAATGTTTTTGGACGAGCAGACGATGGAGAGTGGATTCCTCAATATATGAATTTTAATATTTCTGACCGTTTCTCTGATAGTGATTTTAAAATTAAACGAAACATTTTAAGGGATACGGAATTTTTTTATAATTCTACTATTAAAATCCTGAATCAAATATCTGAGATCTATATTGAGCGAATGGAAAAGGAAAAAACATGTGCGGTTCCATTCTTTGAAAAGGATGGAATTGAGTTTCGAGAAATAAGTTATAATCAATTTATAGCTGGTGAAAAAGGAAAATTGATACAATCTACAATCCGACGTAAATAAATTAAATGGCAACAGGATAATTTAAAGGGCGAAAGTCCAACCTACTGCCCCCATGGATACCCCGAATTCATTTGGGGGTGGCGCGGACGGGGCTTCAGAGGGTATCAGGAGGGTTGCGCAGAGGTCGGGGCGGGGTTTCAAACCGTGTGACATATTTGGGGAGCGGATTATGTGATAGGTGGTTCGGAATAGTTAGGTGAACCTACTAAATATATAACCAATTTATTCCAGAGATTCGGAGTGTGGAGAAATGTTTATATATCACGAGGTTTACGTGCCACACACAAATTAGTAATACTACATATCGGTGAATGATACCATGAGACATATTATAATAGCAATACTTATATTGTCCCTCATACCCATCATAACGGCAGAGGATGCCTCTGGCGGGCACGGACAGAACGACCATGCCGGAGAGAGCTACGCCGGCGACAATCCGCTCCTCACATACCGACACGGAACCCTCAGAGGAGACCTCATTTACACCATTGGGGACAGCAAGTACTCTGGCAGGTTACACCCGAA
>JAIWAT010000057.1:0-9753 GCA_048634225.1 Anaerolineales bacterium
TTCTCAATAGCCTCAAGCAGCACAGTCCTTGAAGCAGGTATTACAACAGTACGGACAGCCACCTTTTTCCCCTTAAGTATCCGGGCTGCCGCCTCCAGATCCTCCAGCCTGCCGTTGGTGCATGAACCAATAAAGACCTGGTCCACATTGATCCCTGCCACTTCATCCACATCACAGACATTATCAACACTGTGGGGTTTTGCCACCTGTGGAGCCAGGCCATCAATATCCAGGTTGATCTCTTCAATATAATCAGCAGCCTCATCGGCATATACAGGAGTATAGGCATCAACGGCACGCCCTTTAAGGAACTCCTCGGTTTTCTTATCAGGCGGCACAATCCCTGCCTTTCCCCCCATCTCAATAGCCATGTTGCACAGCGTCATCCTGCCCGAAATGCTCATCTCCTCAATGGCAGTACCGTAATATTCCATGGCCTTGTAGGTTGCACCGTCCGCACCAATATGCTTGATCACATACAGCGTCAGGTCCTTTGCAGACACTCGCTCTGCCGGTTTCCCAACAACCGTGACCCTCATGGTCTGGGGAACACGGAACCATAATTTGCCAGATGCAAAAATCTCGGCCATGTCAGTAGCACCCACACCTGTACCGAACGCGCCAAAGGCACCGTACGTACATGAATGGGAATCGGCACCCACTATCAGCCTGCCGGGAAGGGCAAATCCCTGCTCTGGTAACACCTGGTGGCAGATTCCCTCACCTACATCATACAGGTTAGGGATGCCCTGCTGCTGCACCCACTGCCGGATGTCATGCTGCAGGTTGGCAGCCACATCAGTACTTGCAGGCACAATATGGTCAAACGGGATCACTATCCGTGCCGGGTCCCAGACTTTCTGCACTTCCATCTCCCTGAATGCCTTTACTGCCAGTACGCTGGTGCCGTCGTGGGCCATGGCACAGTCCACATCGGCAATCACAAAATCATCTGCCCTGGCATCAGATTTCGATGCCCTGCTAAATATCTTTTCACTTATTGTTGCCAAAGGCGTTAACTCCGGTTTTCTGTTAGAATTGATAGTTTTAGGTTTTTTGTATCCACTTCAAAAAGCATGGAATTTTGACCGGATTTACAGGATTTACAGGATGTTGACGTTGCGGTATATCCTGTCGATCCTGTTAATCCTGTCTAATAATTTTTAAATTACCCTTTGATTTAAAGTGGATACGGTTTTTTGTTAGAATTGATTGTTTTATTTTCTAGATATGTATTGAACATATCGATTACAAATACCAATTTTATTGTCGAAAACCTTACTTATCATGGGATTGAATAAAGACTCCTACTCGTCAGGTGAAAACAAATGCAGTATTCCAGAAACAAACTGGTTGACCTTGTTGGAAAAAAGCCAGGTGACATAGAGATATGCGATGTAACCTTAAGGGACGGTGAACAGACACCAGGTACAGCTTTTACCCTAAATGAAAAGAAAAATATAGCTCAGGGACTCGATAATATCGGTGTAGAAATAATCGAAGCCGGATTCCCTGTAGTATCCCACGCTGAGCGGGATACTGTAAGGGAAATTGCAAATATGGGTCTTAATGCAAAGATCTGCTGCCTGTCCCGTTCTGTGATACCGGATATCGATGTTGCCTTAGGGTGCGATGTGGATATCGTAAGCATATTCATTGCTACATCTGACCTTCATTTGAAATATAAGTACCATAAGACCTGTGCCGAAGCTACACAATGCGCATTTGATGCCCTGGAATATGCCAAGGACCACGGGCTTACTGTACGGTTCGCTGCTGAAGATGCAACACGTACAGACCTCAATACACTTATAAATGTGTTCAAGATGGCAGAAGAACGGCATGCCGACTATGTGAGCATAGCCGACACCGTCGGGATTTTAAATCCCAGTACAACGTATTATCTTGTCAGTGAGATCAAGAAAAATATCAATGCCGATATCTGTATTCACTGCCATAACGACTTAGGGATGGCCACTGCCAACACCATTGCTGCTGCAGAAGCCGGAGCCAAACAGCTCCATACCACGGTCAACGGTCTGGGGGAGAGGGCAGGTAATGCTTCACTGGAAGAGTTACTTATGGCATTGATGGTCCAGTACGGCATTGACCGGTATAATACCACAGATTTAACCAGGCTGTCAAGAATGGTGGCGGAATATTCCGGGGTAAAAATGGCAAAGAACAAGGCGGTGGTGGGTGAACATGCTTTTGCCCATGAGAGCGGTATCCATGTGGCTGCAATCCTGGAAGAGCCCAGCACATATGAACTGTTCTCTCCTGAACTGGTGGGAGGTAAGCGAAGCCTGATCATTGGCAAGCATACAGGTACCAAGGCATTGAAGGGAATCATCCATACCATGGGTTATGACCTGAACCATGACCAGTTGTGCGACCTGCTTGAAAAAGTAAAAGATTGCACCCATGCCAAGAGGGGTATACCCTGCAAACGCCTTGACGATTTTATCCAGGAAATTATGGCCAAATGATGACGGGATAATAACCAGATAATGAACGTATGATGACCGGATAATAACGGATTTTAATACTTTGTGCACGTTGCCCGTGCCAATATTACTGAAACACCATCTTTTCCAAGTTCTGTATTTATTATCGTGGCCAGTTCATCCTCTCCTGTATTCCTGATATCAAGTATCAGTGTATCTGGTACAAGGGTCTGTACGACACCGGTCATATCAGGCACGGCCTGCCCGCCGGTGAGGGCTGCAATATTATTCTGGAGTACAACTACAAGTACACTCTTATGATGGTGTACAGCCTCGATAAGCCCCTGCAGCCCTGTGTGTACAAGTCCGTAATCACCTATCAGTGCAATACCTTTTTTGGTAAATCCTGTTGCCGTGGCAATGGAAGAACCAAGGGAATAGGCTATATCCACCACTTCCATGGGCGGTGGGGCAGTCATTACCGAACACCCAAGGTCACCGGCCACAGGCACATCGAGGCTGCCAAGTACCTCATATAGTACCAGGTACGGACAATCTTCACACATGTTTTTAGAAAGTCCACCTGTGGTGGACGTTAAACCGCGGCTTTTTCTTGTCTCTGGCTGGCACTTCCTGCTGACCTTGTCCATGTCAATGTTTTCCAGTGCCAGAATAATGTCACTGGCTTCGATCCTACCATATCCGGTATGCCCGGTGAGCTTGCCAAGCACCCCACTACAGTAGATCTGCTCTTCAATAACAGGTTCGGTCTCCTCGATCACCAGTATCCTCGAATGTTGTTCAATGAACTTGTTAATGATGGGTCTTGGAAGCGGGTTTACCTGGGTCAATGCCAGGTGGGAGATATTCCGGAATCTGTCAGCAGAGATCATCTCTTCTACCAGATTTGAGGGATAACCTGAGGAAATGATACCAATGTCCTTGCCGCGCTGGTAAAGCCTGTGTGTACCTGCCATTGCACTTTCTTTTTCCATCAACGGGTATGATTCACAATGGAAACGCTGGTGCTTTCCTTTCATTGTAAAGGCCCAGGTGTCCCTGTCAAACTTCTGGAAATTACCAGTGTCAGCAGGAGTTCTCTTTACTACCCCTTCCATGTTGTTCAACCTGTCTGTCAGGCGCATGATCACAGGCGTGCGTACCTTTTCAGACAGCAGGAATGCGCGCCGCATCGAATTATATGCTGCCTCCGGGCCGGGCGGGTCAAGAACCGGCACTTCTGCCAGCAGGCCGTAATACCGGGAATCCTGTTCGTTCTGGCTCTGCTTCACGCCGGGGTCGTCACCTGTTAGTATTACCAGGCCGGCCCCTATGGTGTGGGTAGCCGAAGTGATGAGCGGGTCGGCCAGTATGTTCATTCCTACATGCTTGACTGTGACCAGTGAACGCCGGCCTGTGGCCGAAGCACCGAGTGCCGCTTCCAGTGCGACCTTCTCGTTTACTGACCAGCGGGCATCCACACCGGACCCGATCAGCAGTTTCATTATGCCGGTAATTGGATAGCCCGGAACCCCGGTTGCAAAGGAGATACCTGAATCAAGTGCGCCGAACACCAGGGCTTGTGAGCCGGTAATAGGTTCTGACATTGGTGGCTTATTTATGAGTGTTGATATTTAAGGATGGTTCTTAGAAAGCTTCAATATTGGAATATCAAGAATCTATTAGCTAACAGCGGGCAGGACATCGCTATGATCATAGATATTCCGGTTGATTATGCCATCAAAATGAGAATCAAAACTAAGGATTGTATCTATGTCATATGTTTTTACAAGAGCGATCGAAGTGCAATCTGTAAAACTTAAACCCCTGCTGCAATATTCGTTGAAAATATCCCAGGATTTGTTGAATACTTCTTCGTCCACCCTTAACAAAATTACCCGCGGGGATTCAATGATCGCTTTTCCGATGGTCAATGGAATTTCGGCATTTTTTGTTCTCACACGTGCAAGAGTTACCGTTTCATCAAACACATAATCTGATGTATAAACGGTTCCACCCCTTCCGCTTAATGCAAATTTTAACAAACGCACTGCTTCAGCATGATGAGCATCATTTTTTGAATTCACGCCAAAGAATACGCATGAATCAATAAAGATTGACAATTATTAACCACCGTAAAGATATTCATCTATTTTTTTAGCGTCGGTTTTACCCATATCAACAGGATTGTGCATCAATTCCCATAAAGCATCGTCTTCAATTGGTGTTTCTGATATTGATATGTGGGCAATAAAGTCATCTTCATGAACACTGGCGTATTCGACAGCATCGTCAATTAACTGCTGCTGTGTCAACTTTAAATTCCTGAGTCTTAATCTGGACTGCATCTTTTCTATTCTATTTTTTGTTCTTCTTGGTATACGTGTTGGAATAGTTGACATTTAATTCGCCTCGTAGTATATGCTACATTGTAGTATTGTTACATATAATTTTTTGATTATGTTGCAGGTGACCGATCTTTTCAGTATCCAGCATCTCATTTTCTAAATCGTTAGACATCCTGAACCAGACTGCCCGCAATTCCTGAATAATATTTTTAAGTTCATGCATGTCTTTTACAGGGCAGAGTTCATATCCAACTTTAACAATTCCAAGGGTGCCTGTCAATCTTATGTTCTCCTTTCCGGAAACTTTTCTGGCATCCAGATCATCAAGAGCAGCTATGCCATTCGTCTGTTTTGCTAAAGCTATGACCCCTGCTTCTCCGGAATGAAGTGATTTTGAATATGCAGCATAATTATTCACAGGCATTACTTTTATCCATTTATCGCCACCCGTCTCTCCGGTCGTAACAGCCAGAAGGGCATCGTCAAATATAATTTCTTTCAAAACTGTTGTGGGTATTATCGCCTGCAGGTTCAACTTATGCAATATCTCGCGCAAAAGTTCGAATCTTCCGATCTCACAGAAAGCACTTATGACACTATTATCTAAGATTATCAATTTACTTCGCCTTTTAAGGTAAGGTAATCCTTTCTCAATTCTTCAGCACTCTCTGCGCCCAAACGTGGATTTATTCCTTTTCCCACAAGAATTTTTTTCATTTCAACAAAAGATACTCCTGCAATTTCTGCAGCTTTTGCAAGGGATATCTTTTCCGCTCTATAGAGGGTTACGGCAATTTCCTTTCTATCGTATTCTTTCATCAGGTGGCGGATAGAGTCCCTCACAGCCTCAGCAACGTTATTATAGAGTCCGGCATCTATGAGCTGCCTTAGATATAATTCCAGTTCACCTTTAATCTCAACAGTGGTTGACATTTTATATCACTTGAATAATCATATGGTATTTCAAGTTAATCAAGTTTTGCCTCTTGTATATTGTCAAAAGTTGCGACGGTACACCCAACCGCAGCAGGGCTGCAGGGTATAGTTGGGTGCTGCCAACGGCGGGCATGGCTATTGAAATATATAATTAATATCATACATCCGCTCATCAAGGATTAACTTGCATGAGCATCGTCCATATTAATAAATGAAAAGTAAAGTAATTTACCAGTCACAAACGTCTAACCCTTCAACATACTTAAAGTGACCATCCCGGCTGAGAAGTGGAACTTCGAGTTCCAAACATGCTGCTGCAACCCATATATCATTTTCAGGAATAGGAGTTCCGTTTTTTTTAAGATTGAAACGTACTTTGGCGTAACGTGTAGCAACTGCTTCATCAACCTGCATAACAAGGGAATACGCTGCGAATAGTTGTACAACCTGTTCATTCTTTTCAGTTTTTGCGCTATTTAAAGCGCCATAAAGCAGTTCACCCAGAACAGTAACTGGTAAAATAATTACATCTGCTTCATCTATCAATGTACAGACTTCAGAAATACCTTCTCTATAGGCGATTACAGCGTTAGTATCAACAGCTAACCTACCACTCGCCTTCAATTTTTTCAAACTCCTCATCAATAAGTTTCTGCATTGCCATAGCTTCGTCATGTGTCATTGTTCCAGCTACATCACGCAGACCTTTTTTGACAGGACGTGGGGAAAATATCGCTACCATCCTCTCATGTTCCTTAAGACCTTCAACAGGTCCAAGAGGCTTGAAAACGTTATCTTCATACACAACTTCTATAGCCTTTGTCATAATGCTCGTTCATTCCTATTGTGTTAATAATTAACATTACATTTCACTATATATAACCTGTTTGTTCAATGGTTTTAAGCTGCCATACTCACAAACCATTGAGGTTGCATCGGCTTCCTATTATGTGCTGCCACTGTGAAAACAAGATTTTAAAGTAATTAAATCCGTGTAGATTCAAGTCATCCATGCATCTACATAGCAATTGAAGATCTCACCGCATTCACGATCGAATCTGACCTCAGATCCTCAAGTTTCAGATGCCTGGCTCCCAGCGCATCCGATATCTGCCGTGCAAACCCGAATCTGATAGCTCCGACCTCTGTATCTATCACAGTAGAATGTATCCCTTCTGCCTTGATATGGGATGCGATCTCTATTGTTTCTTCCAGTGCTGATCCTCCATGCAGGCATACATTTGCCCTGCCGTCCGAGATCAGGATGAAGAACGGGTATGTATCAGGGTCACGCCTGAGTTCTGATTGAATAACTTCATATCCTTTCATAAGTCCGTGGGGCAGCGGGGTCTTGCCGCCTGTCGGCAGGTTCTGCAGGTACTTCCTGGCGAGCTCAACACTGGATGTGGGCGGAAGTATGAGTTCGGCGCTGTTGCCCTTGAACGCTATAAGTCCTACACTGTCCCGTTTCTGGTAAGCATCGATGAGCAGGGACAGGATTGCACCCTTGGCGGCCGACATGCGCTGCTGTGCGCCCATTGAACCGCTGGCGTCCACAACAAACAGGATCGTATTACCAATCTTCTTCTCGCGCACCTTTTCCCTGATATCAGGCTGCCGGATGGCAATGGCCACCCCGTCCTTTTCCCTGTTGAGCTGGTGGGGGGCTGCCGCCCTGAATGTAGCATCAAAGGCAATATCTGAGGTCTTCTCATGCGGGATCGTACTTTTCACATACCTGCCTGACCTGGAGTTTGTCCGTGTCTTGGTGCGCCGCCCAGAGCCTTTCCTGTTCATTCTGTCATGGCCTGGAGACAGGTGTTTTACTTGATAGGTTTCACCGGTTTCAAAGGTAGTCTCAGACGAGGCATCTGGCACTTCCTGTTTATCCTCATCATCCTCACTATTTTGTTCGTTTTGCTCCTTTTGCCGGGATTGTTCCTTGTGTTCGCTATGTTTCGGTTGCTGTTCGTGTTCCTGTTCTTTTTCTTGCTGTTTTTCTTTCTGTTTATTAAGGGACTCGTCCAGTTTATCCTGGTAATCGGTCTGCTCTTCAAAGGGTTTCCTGCGCATCCTGTGGGAAAGGACCAGTTCGGCCGCCTCCTTAACATCCTCTTCTGTGACCGCGGTCCGGTCATGATAAGCTGCTATAGTGGTAGCGGTCTTCATCATGGTAATATCAGCACGGTGCCCGTCCACGTGCATATCGATACATATCTGTGCGATCAACTCAAGCATATCATCCAAGATTTGAACCTGTGGGTGCAGATTCTTTGCGTTTATGATCTTATCACACAGTTCGATCTCAGATTCCTGCCACTCAATGGCAAATCGCTCGGGATCGCTCTCATATCCCTGTCTTCGCTTAATGACATCAACCCGCGCAGGCGCCTCATGTATCCCCTCAATATCAACACACAGGCCGAAACGGTCAAGCAGTTGGGGACGCAGTTCCCCTTCCTCGGGATTCATAGTGCCTACAAGAATAAAGGAGGCGGGGTGGGAATATGACACACCCTCGCGCTCCACAGTGTTCACCCCCATTGCAGCAGAATCCAGGAGCACATCAACGATATGGTCATCAAGGAGATTTACCTCATCTACATACAGGATGCCGCGGTGGGCTGCTGCCAGCACCCCCGGCTCAAACCGCTTCTCACCTTTCTTGATAGCGTGCTCGATGTCAAGAGTACCGACAGCCCGATCCTCAGTAGTGCTCACAGGCAGGTCAACGACCCGCATCTTCCGCACTATGGTATTAAGCTTGCCATGCTGCAGTTTTTCAAGGCAGTTTTCACACATCTCGTTCTTGTTATTGGGATTGCAGCCGAATACGCACCCCTCCACCACATCTATCTCAGGCAGAAGACCTGCAAGCGCCCGTACAGCAGTGGACTTGGCAGTGCCTTTCTCCCCCCTGATCAGGACGCCCCCTATCTTTGGATTGATGGCATTCAATATAAGGGCTTTTTTCATCTTTTCCTGCCCAACAATGGCAGTGAAAGGGTACGGGATCAGGGTATGGTTTTTCAAGGTTTTTTCTCCATTTCATTCGTGACTGATATATTAGTACATAGAATCAAGCCATATAATTTAGTAAAAAGGTAATACTTATTAAGTCTTATTGTTTAAAAAAAATTATAAAATAATATGAATATAAATAAACTTATTAACAGTCATGTGTTGTAAATCACTGAGTGGTAAGATGAAGATCACAGCAATAATGTGGAACTCGTATGTACGCATGCTCCTACAGGCATCCGAAAAACTCGGGTTTGAGCTTACCGCATATTCCACAAGCACTCTTGAAGATGACCCGGATAAACTGGATGATGTCCTTGCATCATGTGAGCAGTCAGATGTGATACTTCTCTATCACACAGCCAATTTCTTCTGGGAGGAACTCGAACAGAGGTTGGAATACTTAAAAGGCAGGGTCCCTATTGTCTGTCTCGGTCATGATCCCTCTCACTGGATGTTCTCAACAGTTGACCCCGGAATCGTGGCTAACTGCTATAACTATGTCACCTATAATGGAGAGGAGAATCTTGTAAATCTCCTGCGCTTCATAGGAAAAGAGGTCGTGGGACTTGATCTTACGGCTGAACCTCCGGCACAGGTGCTGTGGGAAGGGCTGTACCATCCTGACGCACCCGGGCAGTTCGCGGACATCACAGAGTATCTCGACTGGCAAATATCTACTATACCTGCTAAGCCCGCTAAACCTGCTAAAATTGCTAAAACTGCTAAGCCTGCCAAACCTGCAAAGGAAGGGACCGTAGGTATCCTGTTCTCAAGGATATCCTGGGTGAACAGGACCCTTGAAATAGAGGATGCACTCATACGGGAGCTTGAGAGCAGGGACCTCAGTGTGATACCGGTCTTTTCATATTCAGTCAGGGATGATGACCTGGGAACTAAGGGAATGGATGAGGTCATCAGGGAGTATTTTATTGTTGATGGTGAACCTGTTGTCGATGCTGTTGTGAAGCTCTCACCGTTCTTTCTTATGAGTGACAAGA
>JAIWAT010000058.1:0-9526 GCA_048634225.1 Anaerolineales bacterium
GCAGACCGCCCTCATCGTTATCATGGCACAGGTAGGATGCTTTGTGCCTGCATCATATGCGTCTGTGGGTATAGTTGACAGGGTGTTCACCCGGGTAGGGGCATTCGATGACCTGGCAAGCGGGCAGAGTACATTTATGATAGAGATGGTTGAACTGGCAAACATCCTGAATAATGCAACCCCGAAGAGCCTGATCCTGTTGGATGAGATCGGCAGGGGTACCAGTACCTTTGACGGCTACAGCATCGCCCGTTCTGTAGTTGAATTCATCCATAACAGGGGCCGTGTAGGGGTGCGGTCCTTATTCGCCACACATTACCACCAGTTGACCAGCCTGGAAGGAAGCCTGAAGCGGGTCAGGAATTATCACATTGCTGTAAAGGAAGAGGGACATGACCTGGTCTTTTTACGCAAGATCGTGCCCGGGGCCACTGACAAAAGTTACGGGATACACGTGGCACGGCTGGCCGGAGTGCCCCTGAAGGTGACCCAGAGAGCCAAAGAAGTACTGAGTGATGTAGAGAGTGAGAGCATGGGACATAAAGGAAAGAGCAGTGCAACATACACCCAGTTGATGCTGTTCGACCCGGGCACCAGCGAAGCCCTGCAGCCCAACCCGGTTGTCGAGACCCTGAAAGAATTAAATATTGATGGGATGACGCCACTGGAAGCGCTCAACAAATTGCATGAACTGAAAAAACAGGCAGGTGGAGATGATGACGGAAAATAAGATACATGTCCTTGATGAGGCTACCATCAATAAGATAGCGGCGGGTGAGGTGATCGAGCGCCCGGCCTCTGTTGTCAAGGAACTGGTCGAAAACTCGATCGATGCCGGTGCCACAGACATCAGGATAGAGGTTATGGGTGGCGGCATCCAGTCCATCAAGGTCACTGATAACGGTCACGGGATGAGCCGGGAAGATGTGTCCATCGCGTTTTTAAAACATGCCACAAGCAAGATAGGGGACGTCCATGATATTGAGAAGGTGCTGACCCTGGGGTTCAGGGGCGAAGCCCTGTCATCCATTACTGCCGTGTCAAAGGTAGAGATTACCACCAAACGTCCCGGTGAAGTTGCCGGCACCCGTGTGGTGGTGCACGGCGGTGAGGTGGTGAGTATAGGTGATACAGGAGCAGCCGATGGTACGTCTATTGTAGTGGAAGACCTGTTCTTTAACACGCCTGCACGCAGGAAGTTCCTGAAAAAGGGACGAAACGAACTGGCACATATCGTTGATGTGGCCACAAAAAACGCACTGGGACACAGCGATGTATCATTTTATCTCTCACACGACGGCAGGGAACTGTTCCGCTCCCCGGCATCGGGTGACCTGTTCGATACTATTGTACACATATACGGGCCCGGGATTGCCAGGGAACTGATACCAATAAATTTCACAAATGACCTTGTGCAGATATCGGGATATATCTCAAAACCAGGCTTTACAAGGAGTGATAAGGACCACCAGGTGTTTTTCATAAATGGCCGGGTGGTAAGGTCAAAGACAATAAGCGATGCCATCCGCCTGGGATATTACACCATGCTGCCAAGGGGCAGGTATCCGGTGGCTGTGCTCAATATCGCACTGGATACATCAGAAGTGGATGTAAATGTACATCCCACAAAGCAGCATGTGAGGTTCGGCCATGAACTTGCCCTGATGAATGCTGTGTCAGAAGCTGTGGGTTCTATACTATCCGAGACTGAACTGGTGCCTGAAGCAAAGGAGGCAGTAAAGCAAACGGAACTATATCCCGCCCCTTCAACCGAAGTCCAGGATATCCGTGAGATACAGACCGGGTTCAAGGTGCCGGTTGCAGATACCCAGCGCAGGCTTACCCGTACTGACAGGTATCTGGCGCAGACCCATGAGGTAACAAAAACGGAGCCGCACCTTGAGTTGCAGATACTGGGCCAGGTAGATAATGTTTATATCGTCGCCAGGACCAGGGACGGGTTGGTATTGATCGACCAGCATGCGGCTCATGAGCGCATCCTGTACGAACAGGTGCTGGAATCGGGCGATAGGGGAGTGCAGGAATTTATAACACCTGTAAATCTTGAACTGAACTCAAAGGAAAAGGTGCTGATTAAGGACTATTTACCGCATCTTGGGGAGGCAGGTTTTATCGTTTCAGAGTTCGGTCCCGATTCCTTTGCAGTGACGGCAGTGCCCCATATCCTGGGCAGGCTGGAAGATACTACTGTAGTACATGATATCATCAATGACATATTATCTGGCGGCAGGGTCAGGGACGGGACCGGCATATCCGAGCAGGTGTACAAGAGCACTGCATGCAGGGGTGCTATCAAGGCAGGGGCTACACTGACCAGGGAGCAGATGGAAAACCTGGTGGCACAATTATACAGGACCAAAAATCCGCATACGTGCCCACACGGCAGGCCAACCGTAGTTACTTTTAGCAGGTCAGACCTGGACAAGCTCTTTAAGAGGATTTAGGTATCCACTTCAAATCAGAAGGGGAAAATCATATCATTGTGGAAATGGCTTATACGCTGATGCTAAATCCATCATAATTCGGTATCAGCCTTCCCTATCTTCTCAGCCAGCTTCGTCAGCACTTCTTTCCTCAACCCTCCAACGAACTTGATAGTCTCCACCAACCGGTGCCGCCATATGCCCGCTACCATAAGCCTGCCACTATAAACCCGCCGCCGTTGATGCCGCCCCCTGGTAAAAACTGGTCCCAATATATCAAATATCCCAGGTGTTGGAATGAATAAGCGGTCTTAAATACAAGGATAAAATAACTATAAACTGGTCGTTCATATAAGTATAAATATATATAGATTCAGTCGTATATATACGACTATGACTAAAAAAGAAATGTTCAAATACATCATAAAAGAGTTTCATGAAGCACGATTACCTGAACTGTATGAAAGAAAGCTTACAATACCTGAAACACAAAAAGTGATCAGCCTTATCGGTCTAAGAAGAGCTGGAAAAACATTTTACTTTTACCAGTTGATAAATAACCTGATCGAAGACAGCATAAACCCGAGCCAGATATTATACATCAACTTTGAAGATGACAGGATCCTGCCATTAAATGTCAAAGAATTAAATACAATATTGGAAGCCTATTACGAGCTTTATCCGGAAAATACCAGCGAAACACTTTATCTTTTCTTTGATGAGATACAGAATATACATAACTGGGAATTGTTCATAAGACGGGTGCATGATAAAAAAAATGCAAGAATATATATTACCGGCTCAAGCTCCAAATTGCTCAGTAAAGAGATTGCAACAAGCCTAAGAGGCAGAACTCTCTCATACTACCTGTTCCCATTGAGTTTTGAAGAATTCTTAAGATTCAGGCAGGTCACACTCAACAAGGATTTTGAATATACAGATGCGAGATTCAAGGTAAAGAAACTTTTCAGTGAATATCTTGGTGGTGGTGGTTTTCCTGAAGTGGTGCTTGAGGCCGAAGAACTTAGGCAGGATATATTGCGCAACTATTTTGAGATGTTTATCTATAGGGACCTTGTTGAAAGATTTTCCATAAGGAATATTTCGTTATTGAAAAGCCTTGTAAAATTCCTTATCACAAATATAGGCACGACGTTTAGTGTAAATTCATTTTATAGAACTATCAAGAAGGATATGCCAGTGGGGAAAGATACGTTAATGGAATACCTGTCATATCTTGAAGATATCAACCTGATATATCTTGTACCGATATTCAGCTATTCATTAAAAAAACAGCAGGTAAATCCTAGGAAGGTTTACTGTATTGACAACGGCCTGCGAAATGCCGTGTCATTCATGTTTTCAAAGGATGAGGGCAGACTGGCTGAAAACCTGGTGTTCCTTGAACTGAAAAGACGGAATAAAGAGCCGTACTACTGGAAAAACAAAGGTGAAGTTGATTTTATCGTAAAGGACAGGGACAGTTCATTGACCGCGATAAATGTTTCATATACTGATGAGATCGATGAAAGAGAGACTAAAGCACTGCTGGAATTTGCAGACGAATTCTCGCCAAAGGTTAAGGAATTGATTTTATTGACAAAAGACCTGGAGAAGACAGAGGGCAGAATTAAAATCATACCACTATGGAAATGGCTTATTCGCTGATGTGTTTAACTTATTTTACTTCAGCCTGGTACGGTGTATGACAGGCAAAAGTACTATGACATAACACTCCGGGCCGCCGGGAGCCTGCTGCGCCCCTTTGGGGTACGACAGGGAAGTGCTGGACGATGTGGTAGTGGGTAGTGCACAGATGAGAGTAGGGGATTTTGTTAAATAATCTTCGGTTAGTATCGATGATAATGACCAATTATCCTCTACTATAGTCGAACAATATAAATACTGTTAAATATAACATAACATACATGCTTGAGCAGTCGATACGTCTGTGGAACCCCTGGTGGGCAGAAAAAAGGATGCCCCAGGACCTTATTGGAATACAGCGTAAGGTGACAGATTCAATAACAAAATCTCTCGATACCCCACATATAAAAGATGTTATCGGGGTCAGGCGCTCAGGCAAGACCACAGTACTCTACCAGACGGCAGCACACCTGATGGATACGGGTGTGGCACCTGAACATATCCTGTTCCTGAATTTTGATGACCCTGCAATAAATGCCGCACCGCTGGATGAGATCCTGGTCAGCATCTACAAGATAAGTCCTGATATATCTCATATTTTCCTTGACGAGATCCAGCAAAAGGAGGGATGGGAGCGCTGGGTAAGGACACTCTATGATACAAAACGTTTCAGCCGGATATTCCTGTCTGGCTCATCTGCAAGTCTGCTGACCCGGGACATCGGCCGTGTGCTGTCTGGCAGGCACATCACGTTTGAAGTAACGCCGTTCTCATTTGCTGAATACCTGGAAAAAAGAGGATGGAAAAACCTTGAACCGGAATATCTGATATACAACAGGGAAAAGATACTGTATTACCAGAAAGCATACCTTGAGGAAGGTGGTTTTCCTGAAACTATCGGGATGGATGAGTTCAACCGAAAAAAGATATTGACATCCCTGTATACTGACATCATAGCCAGGGATATTTCAGCAAGGTTCGGTGCATCCTATGATATTACGGCAAAGATATGTCAGTTGATGATAACAAACTCAACCTGCGAATATTCGTTCAATAGTGTGGCAAAAGCAGCGCAAATAGCAATTGAGACCGCTGAAAAATATATCGGATATCTCACAGAATCGCTGTTGATAATCGACCTGCCTGTTTTTTCCTACAAGCTCAAGAGCCAGTTCAAGCAGAATAAAAAGACATACGCAGTGGATACAGGACTGAGGAATGCCGTATCATTCAGGTTTACCCCAGATATGGGTAAACTTGCCGAGAATGCAGTATTCCTTGAACTAAAAAGGCGTGGCGGTGAGGTGTATTACTGGAAAAACAGGGGCGGTTATGAAGTTGATTTCGTACAAAAGACAGGACAGCAGGTGCAGGTATTATTGCAGGTGTCATGGGATGTGCGAGACGATAAGACCCGCAAGCGGGAAGAGCGTTCACTTTGCCGGGCATGTGAGGAGTTGGGAGTTACCAATGCTATGATACTGACAGAGGATACCGATGAGACTGTAGAACGGGATGGGGTACAGATTATGTATTACTCACTCTGGAAATGGCTGCTTGATATCTGATAGTCACCGCAATTTCCTTGAGTGGTCCCTAGCCATACCATTGTTCCTGATCTGCGTTTGCATGGAACGTACCGTACATCTTGGTTGTTGTTATTGTTTCTGTTCGAGAACACTCACATCCGGATTCTTCTCACCATACTTCTCGACAAGTTTTGCCAACACTTCATCCCTTGGTTTTCCTTCGTTCTCAAGCCTCTTTATCAGCTGATATGAGGCGAAGAGCGGTGAAGGTCCTATCTCTGACGCAAAGTTACCGGCGCCCTGATTCCAGACAAAGAGCGAGAATAGTTCGTCCAGTTCCGCAACAGTAACGCCTTCAAAGTACGCCTTCACAAGTTCTCGTGTTGCCTGACGAAGACGACCTGCACCAACCGCATTAGCAAGGGAGAGCAGGTATTTGGTCTTCTGGTCTATGGCAGGCTCTTCTTTCTTCCAAATGAGTTGCCAGAACTGTGACATAACCTTGCCAAGTGCTTTATCGGTTTTACCATAATTGGCGAGAGCTGCAGGGTGTAGCGGGATATTCCCTACGCCAACGGTCTTCTTCTCTTCTGTCCGGTGAAAGTACGTCCGGTATTCGGTATCAGAGATCTTCTCAGTGAGATGCTCAAAGCCGAGGTCTGCCATAGTAGAATATAGCGGGAATGGCTCGAAACTCTGGACCACGCAGATTCCACCACCAGCAGCCACAACTTCTGCTTTTGCAAGAATCGTAGACAGGAAATTGCCTGTGAGTCCCCTGCCATCCACTACTTCGAATAATTCCTTTTTATCAATCAATTCTTTGCTCATTGGATATCACCTTAATAGGCATAAACATTTTAATTGTTTACTGCTACAGTGACATGTATTGCGAGTATTATAGCCTTATGGTGCGAAAATCGTCGTCCATAAATCTCGATAAAAGTATGAAAATCGATATGGTGATATGATGTCCCATGGAAGACGTTTGAGAGTCGCGGCTATATTAATAAAGCCATCTGTACCGAGTATCGCGTTCCTCTTTCGGCTGAAGATGAGCTTGAGTATGCCCATGCTGATAAATGCGCTAAGTTTTGCATCGCGGCAAAGAACCAGTGTAAAAAAAAGCTTGTATGTGAACTCTTAGAGAACCACGCAGGTGAGAACATCCTGACCATCGGCCAGTTTATTTCGCAGTTAGAAAAGCTTGCCAGATCATTGGGGCTGCCAATTATCACAGGTAAGACCTGTTAAGAAATGATAAGAATTTCATTTCTAATGATAACGGTTTCTTAACATTGAACTGGTTTAATGAAGGTTCACTTTTTTTGAGTTACCTATAACCCCTCATAAAAAAGTCAACCCCCGGAAATGTTCATTTCATCTTTTTCTTGGCCTTTGCAAGTTTCTTCTTAGCATCACCGCTTCCGGAAGCAGCCATTTTTTCAAGTTCTGTCAATTGTGCCTTTTTCTTGGCACTCTTCCTTCCCATATCCTTCTTAGACATTGCCATAAAAGATGTATTTAAAAATTAAAACTACTTAAATTATTCCAGAAAAACCCAGTTCCCAGTGTTTACCCCTTCACCCCATCCCAACATCAGCCTTCCCTATCTTCTCAGCCAGCTTCGCCAGCACCTTCTTCCTCAACCCGCCAACGAACTTGATACTCCCCACAACCAGATGCCCGCCGCCGTTGATACTGGCCTCTGGTATCTCCTCCTGCAGCTCCCGCACCATCTGCGGAATATTCATCAGCACACCCCGGCTGCGAAGCACAACAAAATCCGGGCCGTAACCCAGTGTCACAATCGCCTTATCAGGATACTTACGGCACAGCCGGTCATGCACCTCACCGCTGGTCTTACCCGGCGGCGGAAATGTTAGAATTGGAACATGAATTCATTACACTTCCCACTTAGATGGGTAGCAGTTCACTGGCAAAAAGGTAAATTTATAACTGTTGAAAACAACTGTAAATTATAATGAAATTAAAAATCATCATAAAAGGTAAAAAAACCCATAATATCGGTTACAGAGTGCTTTTAGTAAATAGGGCACTTACTCTTGGAGTAAATAACTTTAACACGTTTAATACATTTATTGATGGTGTTCAGACGGTCATTACCATGATCGAAGCTGATGATGAAAAAATAGAGGAATTCAAGGCTTTTATACATACCACAAGACCAAAAGATGCTGAAGTAGAAAGCATCAATGTTGAAGAATATAAAAATAGTATTCCAACAATTGAACGATGCATGCAGGGTTTCCAGATGGAACAATTGGGTAAAAGTATACCAATTCTATTAGAAATGCATGCTGGATAAACAAGACAGTATGGTAAAATTACAGAGCGAAACTATTGTTACTATCAAAACAGAAGAGGGAAAAACAAGGGATGTGATATCAAATCGTATAACACAGGATGTTGCAGAACTCAGACAAGAGATTGACTATGTAAAATATACCCTGTCAAAAGTAGTAGATAAAGTAGGCATTTCTGAATAGAGCCTGAATTCAAATTTCCTCAGTGTTTACCCCTTCACCCCATCTCCACATCAGCCTTCCCTATCTTCTCAGCCAGCTTCGCCAGCACTTTCGTCCTCAACCCGCCAACAAATTTAATACTCCCCACAACCAGGTGCCCGCCGCCGTTGATACTGGCCTCTGGTATCTCCTCCTGCAGCTCCCGCACCATCTGGGGAATATTCATCAGCACACCCCGGCTGCGAAGCACAGTAAAATCCGGGCCGTAACCCAGTGTCACTATCGCCTTATCAGGATACTTACGGCACAGCCGGTCATGCACCTCACCGCTGGTCTTACCCGGCGGCGGGAACGTGAACTTATGCGCAAAGTTCTCCACATCCAGCACATGCATCAGTGCCCCGCTTGGCAGTTCCTGGGTCTTGACCGACGGCAGTGAAGCTTCAAGCTGCCTCTCGATAGCCTCATTGGCCTGCTTCACCAATAGCGGCACCAATTCCCTGTGCCTCTTCAGATTACCCAGGTTCAGGATATCATAAGTAATACCCTTGCCCTCACTGAACCGCAGCCAGAACGCCTCATAATCCAGTGCCAGCGCCATATCCTTCAGGTCATCCAGGCTGTACCGCGATGCTACCAGTTCAATATACTTTGTGGCCTCTGGCGCTTCAGAGCGATCACCCACAGCAGAAACGCCGGGCAGGTGGCGTATCTCCTCTGTCACATCAGGATTTATCATCCTGGCAATCTCTGTACCCAGCATGCCAGTAGTAATGCCAAAATCCCCGCCTGCATGGGCCGGGTTCACGTGTGCCAGCAGGTACTGGTCTACCACGTCGTCGGGATGATGATGGTCCACTACCACCATGTCCATACCATACACCTTTGCCTGCAGCATAGCAGGCACATCCTCTTCAGTAGAGCCGTTATCCATCAACAGCACCAGCGGCATTTTCTGCCCGTGCCTCTCATTATCAGCAGTGGCAAAGGAAATGTCCCTGGTAATATCCACCATCTCATAGAACGGTGCCTTGCTGGGTGAACGCCTGTAAAAATGATATCCGGCATCCGACCCGCCCACTTCCTGTATCAAAGGTATCACCGCTTTCTCGATGGCAATGGCAGAAGTAATGCCGTCGGCATCTGCATGATGGCGCAATACAATGGGTCGTGAATGGAAAATAGCCCTGCGTATCTCCTTGGCGACCAGGCGCATCTTTGGCCGCAGCGCTTCCAGTATCGGGCTCTCGACTAAAAACTCGATCTCATGGGGCTCGGAGCGCTCATCAAGGGCACTCTCTATCTCCTCCTTGATAGCAGCCGACTCTGCCCCCCACATCTGCCGTATTTCCCTGATCTCGATCTGCAGTTCGGTGTTCCTTATGCTAAGCTCACCCACTACTTTAACGATCATATC
>JAIWAT010000059.1:0-9412 GCA_048634225.1 Anaerolineales bacterium
AGGAGAGCGCAAACCAGCCAATTCCGTTTTTGATGTACTTTCCCGGTTTTCATGATACACCTCCTTACCGGATAAAGGTTAATGGGTTAAGCTATTAAATGAGATGCCGAAGATTAGTTTTTTTGCGGTTTTCACCTCCTTCCTTAGAATCTGTAGGTTTTAGAAGAATAAATAAAATAACAAAAGTTTTTTAAAGTCAAGAAAAAATAGCTATGTATGTTTATGAACGGCCATTAATATTGATTGATATTGTAGGAAGAAACGTATTTGTGTGTCAAGAGGGTTCAAAGGATCAGCTTTTTCTGCCATTTTTTGCTTTACAGTTCATGTTATTATATTCAATGATACCTAGCTAATATTAATGGCCGTTCATAAACATACCTTTTTGGAACATTAACTTTATCCTCCTGATTTTTATAGTTATTTTATTAGTAAAAAATTATTAATCTTAAAAATGCTGAGGGATAAATGATTAAAGACAAAGGACAAAATAGACCTCAAAAAGCAAAGATGCTGGATAAGGCAAGAAGGCTTTTCTGGAAAAAAGGGTACAACTCCACAAGTATGCGAGATATAGCCCAGGCCTATGGTTGCAAACCAGCCAATATATACAACTTCTTTTCTAATAAAGAAGAAATTCTCTACGAAGTGCTTCTTGAGGAAATGGAACAGATAATTAATCCTATCAAGCACTTGGAAGAGGATGATGATACCAGCCCTATTGAGCAGCTGCGGCTAATAATCGCAAGCCACCTAAAAATTACGTTGAGCTTTAGAAGATCAGCTAAACTACTATTCGACGTAGAACTGGACAACTTGTCAACAGCAAAACGGAAAAAAATTGTAGGTTTACGCGATACCTATGACCGGATTATTAGAAGGGTAATACGCAGGGGCAAAGATATTGGCTGCTTTTCCGGGATAGATGAAAAGATGGCTGGCTTAATGATTGCTTCTATGATTACCAGAACAAGGATTTGGTTCCACCCAAAAAAAGGACTATCTGTCGCTGAACTAGCGGATTTCATATTTGAGTTTGCGCTGAATGGTCTCAGGGGTGGGAAACCCGCAAACGAGGCATAAATGTACAAAAATAAGGTGCGAGACACTAATAGATATGGAAGGTAAGCAGATGGGAAAAAGAATTATCACCGCGGCAATAACAGGTAGCATTCACACCCCAACCATGAGCCCTTATCTGCCCATCACGCCAAAACAGATCGCTGATGAGGCCGTCCGGGCCCGGGAAGCCGGGGCTACAGTAGCTCATATACACGTGAGAGATCCTGAGACCGGACAGCCATCACCTTCTTTGGATCTATTTCGCGAGGTGATCACCGAAGTGAAGGCCCGGTGTGATATAGTGCTTTGCCTGACAACCGGAGGGGGAGCAGGGATGACGACAGATGAGCGCGTGGCTGTCGTTCGTGAGTTCAAGCCCGAGTTGGCATCCCTTAATTTTGGCTCCCTGAACTTCGCCTTATTCCCTGTGGTTTCACAGTACGAAGAATTCAAATTTTCATGGGAACCCCAGCATCTCTCCATGTCTGAGGATTTCATATTCCCCAATACCTTCAAGACCCTTCGCGAGTTCTCCGGGTTCTTCAAAGAAAACGAGACCAAACAGGAGCTTGAGATCTATGATGTGGGGATGCTCAACAATGTGGCCTTCATGATCCAGCAGGGCCATATCAAGAAACCAGTTTACTTACAGTTCGTTATGGGGATTCTCGGGGGTATCCCGCCCACCATGGAGAACCTGATGTTTCTCCACCAGACGGCGCGGCAGACCATCGGCGATTTTGTCTGGTCGGTGTGTGCTGCGGGCCGTCATCAGATGAGGATGTGTACGACGTCCCTGCTCATGGGAGGAAATGTTCGGGTTGGTTTGGAGGACAGTCTGTACCTGGAAAAGGGCCGCATGGCCAAGAGCAATGCAGAGCAGGTAGAGAAGATTATCAAGATTGCCAGGGAGTTCGACATAGAACCAGCAACACCCGATGAGGCCAGGCAAACCCTCGGTTTGAAGGGCCTGGGTAAAGTCAATTTTTAAATAAAGAGGCTCTTGAGAGGGGATATTCTGGGTCAGGGGCTCATGATGTCCCCTTTCAATTTTAAGGATTTATTAAAAAAAATACATCCAATAATCAAAGCATAAAGAAGGGAGTGAAAAATGGACAAGAAAATCCAGAAGGTTGCTGTTATCGGCACTGGTCTCTTGGGCACTCAGATCGCTATCCAGGCCACCTGCTTTGACTATGAGGTCTCTGCCCATGACCCCGATGAAGGGTCATTCAACAAGGTAATCCAAATCATAGATGCTATGATGAAGTTTACGGGGAAAGGACCGGTAGTCCCAATGGAGGAATGGGAAAAGGGGTTCCAGAGGGTCAATCTCTGCAAGGAACTGGAAGAGGCACTTCGCGATGCCGACCTCGTTATCGAGGCTGCCCCAGAAGAGTTAGAGCTAAAACGAAAGCTCTTCGAAAGGCTCGATGCCCTGGCCCCCAGAGGAGCCATCCTTGCCACAAATAGCTCCTCAATACCGATTTCCAAGATCGAAACCGCCACCAACAGGCCCGAGAAGTGTCTGAACATCCACTTCTATTCTCCGGCTACAGGACTAAACATGGTCGATATTGTGGGGGGGACAAGGACAACGCCTGAGACGATTGAGGCCGGCAATGCATGGATTCGCTCGATCGGCTGCGTCCCTCTAACAGTCAAAAAGGAGATCCTCGGCTTCTGCTTCAACCGCGTCTGGAGGGCGATCAAACGGGAGGCACTCTATATGTGGGGAGAAGGTTTTGTCGATTTTAGAGATATCGACTAATGTGACAAAGTCAAGTCAAGTCAATTTAATGCTACCAATAGGTTAAAAAATGATGAAATTTGGTAAGCGAAAGACATTGCTATTTGCAGTCTTATTAGCTGTGTTTGCCTTTGCCAGCGTTGGAAATGCAAGTGGAATATCACAGGATGTGGAATGGAACAGGACTTATGAAGAGAATCCCTATTTTAATGTTGAAACCGTTAAGCAAACTTCTGATGGCGGTTACATCATTGCCGGGGGTGATGGTTTAGATGTCAGGCTGGTTAAAACTGATCCGACTGGAATAATGCAGTGGAACACTACGATTAAAAGTACTTGCAATGGATGGGGATTTTCACATTCGATCTCTATCAGGCAGACATTAGACGGTGGTTATATCCTGTCCTATGAAAGGCTATGCGACGGCCTTTGTTGTGATTTTAAGATAATAAAGCTTGATCCGAACGGGAACGAGCAGTGGAACCGGTCTTTTTATCGATCTAACACTTTTTTCCAGACTTCTGATGGCAGCACTGTCATAGCAGGACGGATTGGTGAAAATGAATCTGATCACAGGCAGAACTTTGATGTCCGGCTTATGAAATTGGATCCAAGTGGAAAAGTCCAATTCAAAGTAAAAGATACCTATAGTGGAGAAGCTGACTCTTTAACACAAACTTCTGATGGAGGTTATGCAATTACAGGAGCAGGAAAAAGACATCTCTGGATTGTAAAAACCGATTCAAATGGGAATGGGAAATGGAAAAAGTCCTATGAACAATACAAAAATAGCGGTGTATATTCTATCCAGCAGACCCTAGATAACGGATATATTCTGGCAGGTAAGAGTACAACATCCAGTGATGTCTGGATCATGAAAACCGATCCTAATGGAAATGAGCAATGGAGCAAGACATATGAAGGAATAGATTACGAATTGCTCCGGCAGACTGCTGATGGCAGCTACATCTTATACACACGCAACCTGATCATAAAGATCGATACGGGAGGGACCGAGCAGTGTGTAAAAAATTTTGAAAAATATGGGGCAAAAACTTTTCATCTGACTACTGATGGTGGTATCATCTTTGCAGGCAATAACGTTTCCGGGTTTTGGCTTAAGAAGATGGCAAAAGAAGGGGCAACGCCTTTTATCTCATTTACACCCAGATATCCGGGTGTACATCAACAAATAACATTTGATGCTTCATTAAGCTGTGACCCAGGTAACAACATTACTATGTACCAGTGGGATTTTGGGGACAATAATATAACAAATACGACCGGAAATACAATAACACATTCTTATGCTTCAAGCGGTATTTTCAATGTGAATCTAACTACCAAGAATATTGATTCTGTAATCGGCTCAACAACCATGGATATAACAGTTCAAAAGATGATACCGCCAAATGAACAGTGGAACTTGACCTTTGGAGGGGGTGATAAAGATTCTGCAAACTGTGTAAGGCAGACCTTTGATGGAGGATATATCTTAGCAGGACTTACATCTTCAAATGGTTCTGGCCTATTATTACTAAAAACCGATGAAAAAGGAAATAAACTCTGGAAAAGGACCTATGTAGGACCTTACTCTCAAACATGGGCAGACTCTATTCAGCAGACTACTGACGGCGGTTATATAATTGTCAGTTCAAAATATGAACTTATCAATAGTGCCCCATCGAAAAAGATATGTCTTTTAAAAGTTGATTCACTGGGAGAGGAGCAATGGAACCAGACATATGTTGAAACTGGTTATAGTGAAGCTTTTTCTGTACTGCAGACCCAGGATGACGGCTACTTTATTACAGGAATTACACCAGATACATATGAAACGGATCTATTGCTTATTAAGACCGATTCAAATGGAAATCAGCAATGGCAAAAGGTAATAAAATGGGATGGAGATGCATTCTCTGCACTCCAAACCACTGATGGTAGTTTCATTATTGCAGGAACCACCAGACGACATGAATTGGAATCTACTTCTGATATCCTTCTTATAAAATTAGATTTATACGGAAATGAGCAATGGAACAGGATAATAAGTGAGGCCGGATGTTTATTAAAAGCAACATGTATCCAGGAAACTTCTGATGGCGGATATATCATTGCAGGAACCAGGTGGCTATATGGCAAAGAAAAATCTGATTTTTTGCTTATAAAAACGGATTTTGAGGGAAATATTCAATGGAATAAAACATTTGGAGGAACTGAGCATGAACGTTCGTACTCGGTTGCCCAGACCACGGATGGTGGCTTTATTATCGCAGGTGAAACGTGGTCTTACGGTGCCGGTAAGAATGATTTATGGCTGGTGAAAACTGACCCGCAAGGGAATATGCTTTGGCATAATTGCTTTGGTGGACCACATTACGATAAGGCCTCTTTTGTCCAGGAGACTTTTGATAACGGTTATATTATTGCAGGATTAATGGATTCTGCTTGCGGTTGTTATGGTTTTAATTTCTGTGTGATAAAACTGAAAGCAGATCCAATAGAACCAGATGAAGTATCTACCAGCCTCGAATCGATACCTACACAACCATCGCATATACCTGGTTTTGGGGTAGTGTTCTCAATTGGAAATTTGCTGGTTGTGACCTGTCTGATGCTGAAAATAAAGAGAAAACAGGGAGATATTAATTTTATAGCTACCAATAGGTTAAAAAAATGATGAAATTTAGTAAGCGAAAAGCATTTTTTTGCAGTCTTATTAGCTGTGTTAGACTTTGTCGGCGTTGGAAACGCAAGTGAAATATCACTGACCTGCGCTTGGTGGGGCGGCAATATCGAAAAATTAATATGACAAATCACATATTGTTAAATGTGATTGAAATCTCCTATAGAAGGTATTTCAGTTCATAATATATATAAATCTAATATGAAATAAACCTGAAAACAATATATACAGGCCACGTTACATTTGTACGGGGTTTACCGTGCCAGGGCTGCGAAATGTACAGAACATCTTATAAATAACCCCCGCCAAATATATTTCAATGAAATATCACCTCATACTGCTGCTCCTCTTACTTACATCAATCACCTCAGGCTGTCTCGAAAAAGATACACCCGATGAGACAGCCGACTCCTTTGCCCAGGCACGGGAAAAAATGGTAAACCAACACCTTATGGGCAGGGACATCACCGACCCCCGCGTGCTCGAAGTAATGGGTGACGTTCCCAGACATCTATTCGTTGACGAAAACCTGCGGGATGTAGCATATAACGACTACCCCCTTCCCATTGGCGATGGACAGACCATATCCCAGGCCTATGTGGTGGCCCTCATGACCCAGTCCCTGGAATTAACAGGGAACGAGACAGTGCTGGAGATCGGTACCGGGTCGGGCTACCAGGCTGCAGTCCTGGCAGAACTGGTGGATAAAGTATATACCATCGAGATCAGACCAGCGCTGGCCGAAGAGGCAGAGGACCGGCTGAACAGGCTGGGTTACCGGAATGTGCAGGTCAGGAATGCGGACGGCTATTTCGGGTGGGAAGACCATGCCCCCTATGACGCTATCATGGTAACGGCTGCAGTGAACCATATCCCACCGCTGCTGCTGGACCAGCTCAAGGACGGCGGACGCCTGATACTCCCCCTGGGAAGCACAGCCTATTACCAGACCCTTACCCTGGTTGAGAAACAGGACAGTCAACTCACAGTCACCCATATTACCAGTGTCAGGTTTGTTCCCCTTATTGGAGAAGCCGAGAAGTAGAGTACATAAATGCCATCCCGGTAAGATACACTGCACTGGCCAGTGCCAGTACACTGTTGAACCCCCAGGAAAAGGCTATTATAATTACAAGTATTGAACCCAGGACCGAGGCACAGCCGTTGACTGCCAAGCCCCAGGGTATCAGTTCCGGATTGATCATTCTGGTAATCCTTAAACCGAGTGGGAACGGCATTCCCATGAGAAAGCCCAGTGGTGCGATGGTAATAAGGGAAATCAAGTAGCGGGTTATCATTTCTTTGCCCAGGAACAGGTTGAAAATTCCCGGGAGTATCAGGAGGTACAGGATTATCAGCAAACTTAAGGGCAGTATCACCTTAGTGGGGTTTTTGAGGGTCTCACTGTAGAAGCTGCCAAGTCCTGCAAAGAGCAGCAGCGAGAACAGGACCGCAGATACTGCATAGACCGGGTGCCCCAGGAAGAGGATGAATTTCTGTATAAGAGTAATCTCTATGAACATGAACCCGATACCCAGACACAGAAAATACACCAGTATCCCTTTCTTTTGAGGATATTTTCCGATTCTTCGAAGCGGCAGCAGGATAAATACCAGGGACAGTACCAGTGCCTGGATGAAGATTATGGGTACCAGGTATCCACCTTCCACAAAGGGCTGCCATTTCTGTCCCATACTCTCATAGGTGGGTCCCATTTTATCAAGCTTGAAGAACTGGAAGAAAAAAGGCATATCGTCGGTAACAGGCGAAACCTCAAAAAGGTAATCCTCATAGAACCGGTCCTTATCACCAAGCAGCATATTGATGTTCTGGTAATAATAGGGTTCCGGGAACTTGTTATAAATATTGGTCTCGTATGAGGTAATACCAGGCAGGTATACGAGGTCGAAATTTCTTTCCTTTGAGAATTCCCTTATTATCGCTATCTCATGGGGAGTGAACTCGCTTTTCTTGATCATGATGGTTATAGTCCCCCAGCTTCGTATGACTGCAAGATGCTTTTCCGGATTTTCCACCCCGTTTTTCTCCATGGCTGCAACTGCCAGGGATACGATCCGCAGGCTTTCCCTGGGAGGCGGCAGTACATATCGTGTGATGCATAGCGTTCCATTCTCTGACAAAAGAGAATAATAATCCTGAAAGGCATCTACTGTATAGACATAGTTCTCGGTAAGTGCATAAATGCCGGTGGATGCGGGAGTGCTGTCTGTCAGGGTGAGGAGGATGGTGTCGTATTTATCTTCGCTTCTTCTGGCAAAGCTCCTGCTGTCGCTTACCTCTACTATTGACTGATGATAGATCTCTCCGGAAAAATCACCATATTCCTCTTTCATCATATCAGCAACCAGCCGGTTGGATTCCACTGCTGTCACTGGAGTAGCATTGAAGTACAGCGCGGTCAGGACATCCAGGCCGCCTCCTGCTCCCAGTATCAGGGTCTTCCCCTGGTTGAGGTGAAAAGCCAGGGAGGTGGGAAGGTATTCAACAAAGGTTATGGAGGAATAGTTGCCGTCCCATCTGGTTATGGCGGTGAGCTGGTCCCCGTCCACTGTAATTCCCAGTTGATCGGGAATACCTCCCCGGTACATGATACTCAAGCCTGGTGCGTAGCGTACCAGGGGACTTTCTATGACATCTATCCTTGACTGGGCATTCCACCTGGTATCCAGAAGCTGGCTGTCAGGGTAGCTGAGGGCGATGTTCAGGGTCTTGTAGGGGGAGATGTGTACCTGGGGAAAATACAGGATCGCTATGAAAAGCAGTGCCAGCCAGATCATTGACAGCCTTCGTTTATCGACAAATCCTATCAGTGAGAGAGCGGCGATAAATGCGGAAAGTCCGATCGTTTTGGCTCCCAGTACAGAAAGGGGTAATACAAGAACGGAACCCAGGCCCCCACCTATAAGGCTTGAAAAATATATCTTGCCCACATCCTCCATTCTTGAAAGGGCAAGAGTAATGATCATGCCCCCGAAAAAGAAGGGGATTGACAGGGTAATGTAGTACACCATAATGTAGACCAACTGCAAGGTATCCCAGGTTATCCTGAACGGGTCAAAGGGGATAATATTTGCAAGCCAGAAACAGAGGATGATACTCAGGGAAAAGATAAAGGTCAGAAATTGCAGAAGTTTTGTGAGGTCCCGTTCCAGCAATGACGGAAAAACTGATAAAAACGTACCGGCAGCACCTATTCCAAAGAGGGCAATGCTGATTACCAGGAATGCAAAATGATACCACTGGGCTACTGAAAGTATCCTGGTAAAAGATACCTGCAGCATCAGCATGGCAATGGAGACGGCAAATACACAGAGGTGGACAGAGAATTGTTGATGTTTCATATAATCCCCGCATGAGTAGCGTTATTTACAGTCCTGAATGGCCCATTCCCGTCTGGACGATTACGGTACTGAGCCCTGTATTGTTCAATATCTTCTTAACGTTCAGCATCTCGGTCCTGGTCGGCTTCATCATATCCATATGCCTGAAGGTAGGCCTGTAGTCCAGCACGCATACCTGGACGTCAGGGTCCATATCAGTCAGGGATGTGGATCCACATATTCAAAGCACATACCAGACAGCGCTTCTGGGCCATACCATTTGTATCCACGGATTTGCTGGTCGTTTCCGGCTGCCTGTTCATCATGTACATGAATAGTTCAGAAATAATATAAATACCGAGCATCCACCTGATGCTCCGAACAGAGCGAACCGAAATCCGGGCTCTTTGATCGTGAAGTTATATTCCTTTTATTCCAGACTGCCACATCCAAAGTGAGGATATACACAATGCGTCTATACTCCCAAAATGGAATGATATATGTAATGTGGACATGAACAAGTTATACGCAATCGAAAGAAAGGCCTCGCTAAAGATACATTTATATAACATT
>JAIWAT010000060.1:0-9398 GCA_048634225.1 Anaerolineales bacterium
ATGTTCATCCTCACGTAAGCGTGAGAAATGATAAAGTTCCCGAGGGTTTGCAGCGATAAGCACTCTACGTCTATGAGCATTGGTAAGACAATATTCAGCAGATTTCCCATATTTTAGCAGAAATTCATTATATAATTCTTCACTTCTTTGACACACTTCCATTAGATCATTTTCTGCTCCAATTGCTTTGATGGAAGCAGGTATTGTAATTCCCAAAGTTGGATCATAATCCTGAGCCAGAAGCGTCATCAAACGATGTCGTTTAAGCTGAGCAAAATTGCTGGCGCTTACCACAAGTTCAAATTTTAGATCTCCAGTAAGTTCAAATTCCCGCGAGACTGAATCGAAGGCTGAAATATATTTTAAAGCTTCCTTAAAGAACTCTTTACCTATATTATTATCTGAAATAATAAGAGAACATCATGCTATTTCCGAAGGATGCAAGGGGGAAAATTTGCAATGGATTACATTGTCCAAACAAGAGCGTTAAAAGAACAAAGGGATTTTGCATACAAAAAAGGCAAGGTGAATATGTTCAAATAGATTCAGATGACCCATCTGTTGTAATTCTTTTTCGCGATCCAACAATACAAGATAAGGATCCAAATCGAGAAGTTGGATATGTTCTCGATATTGATGACCCTAAAAAAAAGATAAATAGTACTCTATTTACATTTTATAAGAATTATTTTCTTGATTCTTTACCAGGAAATGAAATAATATATTTAGATAATTTTATTCGCTGCAAAATGCCTTTCACAACAGATCAACTCAAAAATGATTTTTTAAATCTCAGCGACCCATATGCCACCTGTTGTTATGAAATATCAAGCCTATTTTTAGAAAAATTATCCAATTTAAAATGTTTAATTATTTCAGATGTAAAGCCAATAATTTGGCTTGGAAAATTGGGTTTTCTAACAAATTTAGATCCTGAAGTTAAGAGTTTTATTGACAAGTATGAAGATGGAAAATCCATGCCTGATATGAATTCGACAATTCTTTTAAATAAATGTTTCCAATTAGATAATTTCAAATTTACTGTGTTTTTCTTTCTACACCCAAATACATTACAACTTCAGTATAAAAAATTTTATGCACCGGGGAAAAAATATAGTCGAGAATTCGAAAAACATCGGAACATGATGTCCAACATATTAAAATGATGGGGTCAATTCAAAATTTTATAAAGTTGAATTTATTATCGAAAAGCGCCTACCTAAAGAGCATGTGTCAATGATGAAAAAACCTTTACTGAACTGATGAAGAACCCTATGAGTACTGAGACACATGAAACTACGGGTTGACTGATTGTTTCGTCCCCGGCCCTGGCAACCATATCCAACAACAGAAGGTTGCAGGTATTATTTTATCCGTTAAACTTAAATTTGTTGAATTATAAGTATATACTTGTAATGAAATTCATAAACAGAACTCGCGAATTGGAGTTCCTGCAGAGAAAGTACAACTCAAAAGAAGCCGAACTCATCATAATATATGGACGGCGGAGAATTGGGAAAACCGAACTTTTAAATGAATTCGCCAAAGATAAACGTGTTCTTTTTTTCCTTGGCAGGGCAGAATCAAAAGAAGATACCCTGCGCAGGATTAATTTGATGCTGATGGAATTCTTTAATGACATCTCACTGGCACGCTCACCTGTGTCAAACTGGGATGATTTTTGTCTTTACATAGCCGAAAACAGCAAGGATCGTGTAGTTCTGGTCTTTGACGAATTCCCGTTCATAGTGGATAAATTCCCTGAAATCCTTTCAGTACTCCAGGATAATTGGGATTCCAAGTTGATAAACACCAAATTAATGCTTGTACTATGCGGCTCTTCCATCAGCATGATGGAAAAATATACACTGGATTACAAAAGCCCTATTTATGGAAGACGGACCGGACAGTGGATGGTAGACCGCCTTGATGTAGTTCATCTGAAAGAATTATTCCCAAAATATACCTTTGAAGACCTCTTAACCGTTTATTCTGTCATAGATACCATACCAGGATATGTCGTCAAGTTTGACGGTGACCTGCCGGTCTGGAAGAATATAGAAACAAAGATCCTTGCAAAAGGCGAGTTCCTGTATGAAGAAGTTGAGATACTGTTGCGGGAAGAATTCAGGGACCCTTCCAATTATATGTCCATACTGTCCGCAGTTGCAGGCGGGCTGACACGTTTTAATGAGATATACAACAAAACCGGGCTTGATAAAAGTCTTCTGTCAAAATACCTGTCCGTCCTTGAAAAAACAGGTATAATTGAAAAAAATCAACCCCCTACGTTGAATTTCAAGCGAAAATTAAAAGCAATTGGTGCCAGGTATTCTATCAAGGATAATTTCTTTGATTTTTGGTTCAGGTTTATTTATACCAACCTGACAGAACTGGAAAGAGGGAATTCCGGTTCAGTTGTTAACACAATACAAAACGAATTTCCGATGTATCTCGGGAATAAATTTGAGCGTATTGTAATGGAACTCATTCCACACTTTGGCATTTTCAAGTATTCAAGGATTGGAAAATGGTGGCACAAGGATATCGAGATCGATATTGTGGCAATAAATGAAAACACGAATGAAATCCTCTTTTGTGAATGTAAATGGCAAAACAGGAAAACAGATGTTAATATCCTGGAGGAATTAATGGAGAAATCAAAACATGTAAACTGGAACAATGACTTGAGAAAAGAATATTATATGGCTGCTTCCAAATCAGGTTTTACCGAAGAGGCAAAGATATTCGCAAAACAAAACAATTTTATTCTCTTGGCATCAAAAGATATTGAAGCACGAATCTAAGTGGAAAAACCTTATGTTTTTATACTGGTCATTCAAATTGTTTTCACAAATGTTCAATACCCGCCTCCTGCTAATAGCCATCGTTATAATACTTATTCCACAGACAGTCAGTGCCATCACCATCCACGGCATCGTGTATGAGTGGTCTACCTTTGAGCCCCTTGACAATGCCCTGGTGGAAATAAATTCAACACCAACACAATTCAGGGTGGCTGCATCGGGTGTATATTCCTTTAACCTGCCGCCAGGGGACTACCTTATCAAAACCAGTTACTATCAAAACGATACCCTGGTGTATTACGGTGAAGATACACTGACAGTGACAGACTATGAGGGGGACTATGTGTTCGATATCCTGATGTTCCCGTTGCAGGAGGAAGAAGAAGAGTTCCCTGATGAAGATATTGGCAATGTCACCTATGATGTTGAAGACAACATCCTGCCCGGATTTGACCTGACCTATACTGCTGTCGCGTTATTAATATTGATGATAATGGGTGCTGCTGCATATTATCATTACAACAGGAAGGATGGACCGGAAAATGAGTCAGGACCAATAGAACTGACAGAACAGACAATATCGGCAGAATCAGCAGAATTGATAGAACCGATAGAATCGTCAGAAGCCGTGCCTGGAGTTCATAGTGAAAATGATTATGCCGAAGACTGGGAACCTGCACCCGATATTGATAAACTTCCCGAGGACCTGAAAGAGATTATCGATATACTTGAGAAGTTAGGGGGCAGGATGACCCAAAAAGACCTGAGGACCAGGTTGAATTGTTCTGAGGCAAAGGTGAGCCTGATGATAACCGACCTTGAGAACAGGGGACTGGTACACAAGGTCAAAAAGGGGCGGGGGAATATTATACTACTAAGATCCATGGAATGAGTTACAAGTAAATTATTATAAACTAATTATAATATAAATAGAGTATTGTAAATAAAATGTAATATACTATAATAATTATGGACTGGATATCACACATTATTTTCGGTCTTACAATTACCAGACTGGTTTATATGAACCACCCGCAGGACTGGGAAAAGCATCGTAACATTATCATAACAATAGCAATCGCCGCCAGCCTGTTCCCTGACCTGGACCTCCTAACCACCCACCGAAGTGAGATACACGCCCCGCTGGTGCTAACGGCACTGGCAGGTGTCATAGGGCTAGTATATCCCATATCCTTCAGGCCGCTACTTGCAGGTTTCCTGAGCCACAGCTTGCTGGACATATTCCTGTTTGACAACTCAAAAGGTACCATCAGGTGGGTCATAGACATTGTAATTACCAATGATACAGCGGCCAGCGAGATCAATGAAACAGTGGTGACCGGGTTGGCTGCCGAAGGCATCATGCTGCTGTATCCCATAAGCCGTAAAATGTACTATATCCTGCTGAACGAACAGACCTATGCAATCATGGCAGTGCTGGTGCTGTGTACCGCTGCAGTCACTTTGTATCTCACCCGCAGCAATAAGGGGAATTATCGATAATTTTATCGATAACTATTATTGTGCCTCATTGCAATAAGAAACTTCAATGTCAAGAGTTGCAGTAGGCGGTACCTTCAATCCCTTACATGACGGCCACAAGGCCCTGCTTACCAGGGCATGCCAGTTAAGCAGCGGCGGTGAACTGTTAATCGGCATAACCTCAAACGAGATGGCCGGGAAAAAGTACCATGAAGTGGAAGATTGGGATGCAAGGAGGCAGGAGGTCATGGATTTTATGCAGGATACCTTAGGAGCCAGCCCGCTCACAGTCAGGCTGGACGACCCCTTCGGCCTCACCATAGGTGAGGATTTTGATTACCTGGTGGTCTCCCCTGAGACCGAACCCACGGCCCGTCTGATAAATACCAGGCGGGCTGAACAGGGGAAACAACCCATTAACATTGAACTGGTAGAGTACGTGCTGGCAGGTGACGGTCGTCCCATATCCTCGACCAGGATTCTTCGTGGCGAAATAGATATTCACGGCAACCTGCTGCAACACCGATAATAATATTTATCTTGTGCGTGTTTTGTGTTCATACTCATATCATAATAAATACTAAATTTCACACTTCAAGAGGAGCATTACATGTCTATAACACAACTGCCAAAGGAATACAATCCCCTGGAAGTCGAACCCAGGTGGATGGGGGACTGGCAAGATTCGATGAACTATTTTGACTGGGATTCTGCGAAACCGCAGTATATTATTGATACACCGCCGCCCTACCCCACAGGCAATTTCCATATAGGCAATGCCCTGAACTGGTGCTACATAGATTTCATTGCCCGCTACAAACGGATGCGCGGATATAATGTGATGTTCCCACAGGGCTGGGACTGCCACGGCCTGCCTACCGAGGTCAAGGTGGAGGAGATACACAACATTACAAAGAACCAGGTGCCGCGTGCTGAGTTCAGGCGGCTGTGCGAAGAACTGACAGCCGGCAATATTGAGAAGATGCGCAATACTATGCGCAGGCTGGCCTTCAGCATCGACTGGAGCAACGAGTACATCACCATGAAGCCAGAGTACTACGGCAAGACCCAGCACTCCTTTGTGCAGATGTACCATAGCGGCCGGATATACCAGGCAGACCATCCCGTGAACTGGTGCCCCCGCTGCGAGACAGCCATAGCATTTGCCGAAGTGGAATATGATGCCAGGCAGACCACGTTGAACTATTTCCATTTCGATGAACTGGATGTGGCCACTACAAGACCCGAACTGCTGGCAGCCTGCGTGGCCGTTGCCGTGAACCCTGATGATGACAGGTACAACAAGTATGTAGGCCAGGAAATTGAGGTGCCTGTATTCGGCCATAAGGTAAAGGTACTGTCCGATTCAGAAGTTGACCCTGGATTCGGTACCGGCGTGGTCATGATATGTACATTTGGCGATAAGCAGGACGTGAGATGGTGGGCAGAACTGGGACTGCCCATTCGCAAGGCCATTGACAAACAGGGTATTATGACCTCCATTGCAGGGAAGTACGAAGGAATGTCTCTTGCCGAGTGCAAGGAGGCCATCACCAGGGACATGAAAGATGCAGGCATCATCTATGAACAGGAGAGCCTGGACCAGAATGTGGGACTGTGCTGGCGCTGCAATACAGCCATCGAGATACTTTCAGAGCAGCAGTGGTTCGTGAAGATAGATGCTGACGACATCATTTCCAAATCATCAGAGATCAACTGGGTGCCGCCCTATATGGAGATACGGCTCAAGAACTGGACCGGTACAATGGAATGGGACTGGTGCATATCCAGGCAGCGTATCTTTGCCACACCCATCCCGGTATGGTACTGCGATGAATGCGGCGAGGTCATGGTAGCGAAAGAGGAATGGCTGCCCCTGGACCCTAACAACTCCCAGCCACCTGAAGCCTGTAAATGCGGCTCCACTTCGTTCTCTCCCGAGGAGGATGTGCTGGATACATGGATGGACTCGTCCATATCGGCACTGAACGTGGCTGGCTGGCTATCCCGGGACGATATACGCCTGCCCACCCAGATGAGGCCGCAGGGTCATGATATCATCAGGACCTGGGCTTTCTATACAATCCTGCGCGCAAGCGCACTGACAGGGCTACGCCCCTGGGACGATATTGTTATCAATGGTATGGTGCTGGGCGAGGACGGGCAGAAGATGAGCAAGAGCCTGGGCAATATCGTGATGCCTGAAGCGGTGATCAAGGAGTACGGTTCGGATGCCTTCAGGCAGTGGGCCGCCATTGGCGGGTCTACGGGGTCAGATATCATGTTCAGCTGGAAGGATGTAGTAGCTGGAAACCGGTTCCAGCAGAAACTCTGGAGTATTGTCAGGTTCTGCATGCCCCATCTTGAGGATTTCCAGCCCGGTGGTGATGTGGAATACAGGACGATCGACACCTGGCTGCTGAGTAAACTGAACACCCTTATCAAGGAAGCCACTGACAGCATGGATACCTACCAGTTCGATGAGACCATGAAGAATATCAGGGGTTTTGCATGGGAGACCCTGGCAGATAATTATATTGAGCTGATCAAGTCCAGGCTATACGGCGAGGATGCCGATGCCAGGCGTGCGGCCCGGCAGACCCTGTATTATACAGTGGATGCCCTGGCACGGATGCTTGCACCTTTTATTCCCTATTTTGCAGAGGAAGTGTTCTCATTGCTGCACCGGCAGAGTGTGCACCAGTCAGGCTGGCCGGATGTGGATGAGTCTGCCATTGACCTGGAGGCTGAGGCCTCAGGCGAACAGGTAAAGGAGATCACGGCCACTATCAGGCGTTTCAAGTCCGACAAGGGCATGGCACTGAATGCGCCACTGGGCAGACTCAGGGTATACGGACGCATCGAGGATGTGACCGATATTGCGGGTACGGTAAGTGCTGATATCGTGGTGATGGAGGGTGAGCCTGAGTTCGAGTACAGGGTCAGCGGTGTGAAGCCTAATATGAGCATTATCGGTCCGAAGTTCAGGGACAAGGCCGGGGCCATTATCGGTGCGCTGAAATCAGCCGACCCTGGGTCCATCGCACAACAGGCAGCAGGCGGGGCTGTTGAACTTGAGGTTAAGGGTGAGACGATTATGCTGGAACCTGCGGCTGTGGAATTTGAGCGTGAGATTATGTCAGAGGGACATGCGGTTGATGTGCTGGAGATTGGGGATGTAATGGTCGTGGTTGAGAGAGGATAACTATCTTATCTTTTTATGAGCTTTAGAGACGGTCCGGCAATTAAATCGATCTTGAATAGTGATATGGTACGACCGGATTGCTTCTCTTGTGGTATCTGCATTGAAACGTGTCCAAAAAATGCACTGGAATTCAGATTGGGAAGAAAAAAGTATCTCAAATAAACGCTTGTTAAGATAAAACCAGAGAAGAATAGAATCCCGACAATCACCTCACCTACATCAAATGCATAAGAATTCGCTATCAAAAGTTATGATTTGAGTAGGATTTGAGTAGGATCAGAGTAAGATGTCAGTGATAAGGCAAGGTCTTCCAATTAGCAATACATTTAAACTATAGAAGAGAGGTTATATACATATATAATAAATAATAAAAAAATTTAATACTTGGTGAAATCATGTATGAAAATCTTGAGATTATATCGATACTTTCAAATATTTTATCAATAGTACTTGCAATTATAGGATTGTATCTTGTATATAAGAACTGGCTTGTCTGGAAAAAGACCAGTTTAAACATCATAAAAGCCAGAGCATTCCTGAACAAGGAATTTCTTGAAAGGAACTGGTTCTATGTGGTGGCTGCCGGAGGCTTGATTGCTCTTAGAAGGGTATATAGATGCATTGAACTTTCACGTGATGCAACAATAAATGACCCAATGGAAATATTATTCGACGTCATAGGGTTTGTTGTAATACTCCTGCTGGTTCTTATGGCGTACCAGTGGTATAAAATCATTCAAGATCGTGAATAAAATAATGGTCTTGCTTCTTCCTTCATATTTTTACCCACGTTTATTTTTATCAAAAACTTTATGAATACAAATAACTACAATAATCAATGGTGAACAATATGGTTAAATTAACTCCTGAAGTAAAAGAAGTCATCCAGAATCAAAAGCCGCTTCCTATGGCAACGGCTGATAAAAACGGCAAACCTAATGTTATTTTTGTTGGTATGTGGAAATTCATTGACGATGAGACAATTATGATCGTAGACAATTTCTTTAAGAAGACTGCCAATAATCTCAAAGAAAATCCTGAATTATCAATTGTAGGATATGATGGTGAATCAAAGAAATCATATCAGGTCAAGGGTTCTGTGGATTACGTTGATAAAGGAGACCGTTTTGAAGAAGCAAAGAGTCTGGCAGAATCCAAGAAACTACCTGGTAAGGCTGTTGTGATCTTCCATATTGAAGAGGTATATGATTCTATATATGGACCGCATGCAGGTGAGCAGATCGCATAGTACTTATTGAATTTTGAATTTTTTTATTGGTGATTAAAGTTGGCTAAAAAAAGATCAGAGAAAACGGATGAAGAAAACCTGTTTATTGGTGATGAATACGCTGAAGAGGACGATTCTGAAGGGCAGGAGACTGTAGAAAATGAAATGGAAGGTCTATACGACCTGATGATACCTCCCGGTATACCAGAATCAGTAATAGTTGAACTGGTAGAAGAGTTCGACCTTGAACCAGTTTCAAGGACGGCAAATGTTGAAATCGTAGAAGTGGACCCGCGTGAGATACTGATGCTTCGGGGTGACCTGGAAACAGTCAATGAAGCCCATGATTACATGATCAAGCGAACGCACGAAGTTATCGGAGAAGCTTTCAAAAGTCCCTGGGTCAAGGATTAAGAGTAAAATTATTGTCCAGGCCTCAATTTTTCACCATACAATGCCGCACCAAGGGCATTTACTGTCTGTGGTGACGGCGGTACTACAACCGTTGAGTCGTGGATAGATTCAAATGATTCGACAATGCCTGTGTTCAATACAGTTCCACCGATAAGTACTACTGTTTCTACGGGAGGTATCATCTGGGCGATACGCCTGGCAAAGGCCTGGTGTATGCCATGGATCACTTCTTCCATGGTATAGCCGCCCACAAGCTGGGATA
>JAIWAT010000061.1:0-9265 GCA_048634225.1 Anaerolineales bacterium
CGACCCATCGCACACAGGCGCAAGCTGCCCGCCTTTGCCGCACCTGCCAGAGGTCATTTTCATATCACCGGCAGCCATCTGCACGTGCTTTAAGATATCCAGTGTATGTCCTGAGAGTGAAACATCCCGAACAGGCGTGGTCAGTTCACCGTTCTCCACCAAAAACCCGCGCTCTGCATTGAACTGGAACACACCCTCACCCGGATTCACCTGTCCCCCGCGGCTGCCGATCAGGTAAACACCGTCCTTTATCTCAGATAACATCTCCTCAAAAGTGGAATCACCATTCTCGATATAAGTATTACTCATCCTGATAATGGGCCGCGCCAGCCCCTGGGACCTGGCATTACCAGGCCGGCCTGTATCCGGAAAAAGTGCAGCTGTCTCCCTGTTGTGCAAGTACGACTTTAGCACGCCCTCTTTTATCAATGTGGTAGGTCTGGATTCCACTCCTTCATCATCAACAGGATAGTAGCCATACCCGTGCATGGACGGGTCGTCTATGACAGTTATACAGGAAGAAGCGATCTGGCTGCCGATCTTGCCTGCAAGGATGGAATTTCCCTCTGCCACATGGTCTGCCTCTGCTGCATGACCCACGGCCTCGTGAATGAACACACCTGCCAGTTCCTGGTCAAGTATCACAGGCATCCTGCCGCCTTTTGGCACACTTGCCGATAACAGGTCCCTTGCAGTATTCCCTGCCGTCTCTGCCAGCTCCAGGGCGTCGTACCTGTCGAACAGCTCATACCCGCACACATTAAACTTACTCTCCCTGCCCATCTGGAACACGCCATTGCGTGAAGCCACGGCAGTTACTGCAAACCCTGTCCGAACCTGGCTGTATGAAACCTCCACACCCTCGGAGTTACTATAATCCACGTCGGTCACACTTTCGGAATACATTACAGTGGAACTTGACACGTCCTGTACCTTTGCCCGTTTGTGAATCTCAAGCAGAAGTTCTACTTTCTCCTCAATGGGAACATCGGCAGGGTCTTTTTCAACTACCGGAAGGTCATGTATCAAAGGAGATTCCACCCTGGCCAGATCGATACCCTGTCTCGGAGATCTTTTATGTGCCTGGCTGGATAGCTTTGCTGCTGAAAAAAGCATGCTTTCAGGGTCCCCGATGTTATCGGATGAGACAATACCCCACGAGCCGTTGACCAGTGCACGGCAGGCTGTTCCACTGGTATAGTTATTTGATATTTGTTCTATCTCACCATTATCGATAAAAATGCTAAGTCCTGAACTTTTCAGTACCCTGATGTCATGGAAATCAACCTGTGAAGTGTTCAAAGTATATCCCTGCCTATTGAGGTAACGGCACCGGTGACCCTGGAATATTATCAGTCAAACTCAGGTTCAGCTTTGGAAAGGCGTATGATTTCTTAATGATCTTGATCAGTTTTTTCTTTTCAGGCCCAATAAGGCTTTTATCCAGTACCTCAGTGATATTGCTCACAGGAACGATCTCGATCTTGTCCTTGTATTCATCCTCGATCATGACATCACCCATGTTTGATTTGGGTATGATCACGGTCTTGATACCAGCATGGGCCGCAGCCTCTATCTTGTAGGTCACGCCGCCAACCGGAAGCACGTCACCCCTTACTGACAGCGACCCGGTCATGGCCACTGACTGGTCAACCGGGATGTTCTCGAAAGCTGACAGCACGGCAGTCGCTATACTGATGGATGCACTGTCGCCTTCCACTCCTTCATAGGTACCGATGAACTGGATATGTACATCCATTGACCTGGTGTCTTTGCCACTTACCTTCTTGATCAGGGCTGATACATTATCAACAGCTTCCCTGGCGATCTTCTTGAGCATACCTGTGGCTATGATCCGACCTTCAAAACTGGACTGGGCAGGCGTCACCTCTGCCATTATTGGAAGCATGATCCCTGAATCGCTGCCCATTACCGCAAGGCCGTTAACCCTTCCCACCTGGTTGCCTTCTAGTTCGAACATCTTGTAATCCTTTCTCCGTTCAAGGTACTGGTCGGCGAGCTGCTGTTCCACAGACCTGGCAATGCTCTTTGCCTTTAACACGTGACTTGATCGGGTCAGGTCAGCATTTTCCGCGCGTGCAATATCACCCGCAACCCTGATAAGACCGCCCAGATCCCTAAGTTTCAGGGTCAGGTGTCCCTTCCTGCCTGCCCGCCGTCTTGCTTCCAGGATGATGTCTTCAACAGCACCTTTGTCAAAATGGGGAATCTTGCCATCCCTTGCCACTTCCTGTGCCACGAACCTGACAAGTTTTTGCCTGTTCTCGCTATTGTCAGGTATGGTATCGCTCATATATATCTCATAACCATAACCCTTGATCCTTGAACGCAGTGCAGGGTGCATTCCCCTCAAGGCATCCAGGTTACCGGCAGTGACCATGATGAAATCACAGGGAACAGGTTCTGTTTTTACCATCGCACCCGAAGAACGCTCGCTCTGGCCAGTGATGGAAAATTCCCTCTCCTGCAGGGCTGTCAGCAGGTTCTGCTGGGATTCCAGCCCAAGGGTATTGATCTCGTCTATGAACAATACACCTTTATGCGCCTTATGTATGGCTCCGCCTTCCACCCTGTCATGGGCTGGGGTCTCCAGTCCTCCGCTCTGGAAAGGGTCGTGCCTCACATCACCCAGCAGGGAACCGGCATGTGCACCTGTGGCATCCACGTATGCGGCTTTTTCCTTACCTGCATTGGATACCAGGAGTTTTGGTATGTATGCCTCTTCTTTTGGCATGAACTGGCGCATGACCATGAAGATCAGTACGGCAGCGATGATACCCCAGATCAGCGTCTGGGTATAAAATGAGTAGATAATTATGCCGAACACGAACATCATGATGAACATGTTGCGGGCTTGCATCCGTTTTCTTGCTTCCTGTTTGTGGGCGTCCACTATCTCCTTGCCCTTGCCGGCAGGCACTACCCTGATCTTCGGTGTATTGTTGTCCTCAGGATTATTATATACCAGGACATCCTGCAATTCTTCTTTTGGCAGAAGATCTGCCATGGCCTTGCCCAGCATTGACTTGCCGGTACCAGGTGTACCCAGCATCATAACATGCCGCCGCTGGTTGGCCGCCTTTTTTACTACTTCCACTGCATGTTCCTGGCCTATCACCTGGTCTATCAGGTCCTCAGGCACCTGGACATCGGCGGTGGATTCAATATCAAGACCGCCCAGAAGGTCATCAGTGGATCCGGAATCGTTGTTATTAGTATCTGCCACGTTATTCTCCTTTAATATAATTATATACTATATAAATATGCTATGCGTTTTTTCTATATCCTTGTATCTGCTTATTTGTTTATATACTTAATTTAGTCGGATTGCCAGTCTATTTGATCCAAGCCATTTACTGGTATCCCTGAAAACCAGTAATGTCAGTTTTCGCCAGAGTTAAATAGATTATTGCACAACAGTATTTGCATGAACCAGGATAAGGGGTTGTCAAAAGAGGAGATCATACAAAAGGTAGTAAAAGGAGAGATAAAACTCCATGCCATTGACCAGTTCGTGGATGCCATGGAAGCAGTGGACATAAGAAGAGAAGCCGCAGCCCGCATGACCGGTACTGAACTTGATCACATTGGCAGATACTCCATCGATGAAGCAGAAGCTGCAGCCCGCAATATTGAAAACATGATCGGGGCAATCCAGATACCACTTGGAATAGCCGGACCTGTAACTATCAATGGTGAATATGCAGACGGGAATTATTACTTACCCCTCGCCACCACAGAAGGGGCACTTGTTGCCAGCACCAACCGGGGCTGTTCGGTTATCTCGGCATGCGGCGGCTCAAATGTGAGGATTTTCAATGACGGCATGACCCGTGCACCCGTTTTCACAGTAAAGGATGTGGTCCGGGCAAGGGAATTCGTTGACTGGGTCAATGATCCTGGGAACTTCGAGGCTATGAAAGCAAAGGCATCCGAGACCACCAGGTTCGGGGAACTACTTGACGTAATGCCCTTTGTGGCCGGGAACAATGTGTATCTCAGGTTCAGGTTCGATACCAAGGATGCCATGGGCATGAACATGGCAACAATTGCATCTGAAGCCATTTGCGATTTTCTAACAGGCCAACTTGATGTGGAACTGGTATCACTCTCAGGCAATGTATGTACTGATAAGAAACCTTCTGCCATCAATAATATTATGGGTAGGGGAAAGACTGTTGTTGCAGATGTGGTCATTCCGGAAAATGTGGTCAGGCAAAAGCTCAAGACAGAGCCAGGATCAATGGCAAAGCTCAATTACAAGAAGAACCTGCTGGGTTCGGCCAGGGCCGGAAGTACAGGATTTAACGCACATGTGGCAAACATTATTGCAGCCATGTACCTTGCCTGCGGGCAGGATGCGGCCCATGTGGTGGAGGCCAGCAGTGCGATCACCAGCATGGAACTGACAGACGAAGGCGACCTGTATTGCAGTCTGACGCTGCCTGCCATACAGGTGGGTACGGTGGGTGGCGGTACAGGTATTGCCACCCAGTGCGAGTGCCTTGAAATGCTGGGTGTAGCAGGAGCAGGAGATCCACCAGGCACAAATGCCAAGAAACTTGCCGAGATAATAGGTGCGGCAGCACTGGCCGGTGAGATATCCCTTATAGGTGCCCAGGCTGCAGGACACCTGGCGCGGGCACACAAGCAGATGGGCAGGTGATGAGGGGCATGGAAAAACAAGATCATTCCCTGTTCGACCAGAAATGCCCAACCTGCGGCAGCTGGATGGAATCCATTGTCAGGAAAAGTACCAGGGGCAAAGAGGTAATCACTTACTCGTGTAACGAGTGCGGCCTGAACTACAGTGTAGATAAGTAACTTCTTACGCCATTATGTAACAATGTTTTAAAAATTGATATCCGAGTATGTAACATTTTTTAAAAAGATAATTATTTTAATTGTAAAATACAATTATCTCTTATTGTAATTTAATGGGGTGAATTCTATTAAGACTATAGATGAGGCATTATTAATCGAATTGGATGATGATAATGCCAATATAACCATAAGCGGTGTCCCTGTGTTGCTGATGTCAAAATCAACTTTTGGATCGCTTCATAAAGGGATATTAGATGCATTGGGAAAAGGCGCCAGACCAATGTTCTATACTTCAGGATATGATGCAGGAAAGAACTCCGCACCTATTGTTATCAGGCAGTGGGAATGTGAAACAACTGATGAAATAATCAGCGCCACCACCCAACAATTTGCCCGTTATGGCTGGCTAATTCTGAGAGATATTGAATTATCCGATAACCAACGGGAGATAACCTGTACAGTGATAAAAAGTGTTGAGGCTGTGACCCATACCAGAAAAAGCGATACCCCTATCTGTTACTTTATGGAAGGCTTCCTATGCGGATATATGGAAGTGGTATTCAATAAGAAAGACATGATGTGCGAAGAGATCAGTTGCCAGGCAATGGGAGATGATGTCTGCCGGTTTGTTATAAAACCAAAGTTCTGGGAAAAATAAGGATCATGGCAAATATTCAAGAATCTCTATGTGAGATACTGAAAGAACTAAAAAATACCGGTGATATCGAGGCATCGGTCATCTCAAGTAACCAGGGCCTTGTCATGGTTTCGGACGTGCCCGAAAATGTACCTGAAGCACGTTTGGGTGCTTATACAGCAACTATTATGGGTTCAGCCAAAACCGTTATGGAAGAAATACAACAGAATCCGCCAAATATGGTTGTTATCAGGTCCCCTGATGCTATAACTATAATCATGGAAGCCGGTAAACTCGCAATACTTAGCTCACTGTTCAGGGATGAAATGAATATAGGTCTTGTGATTGTAGAGATGGAAAAAGCCTGCAGGAAAATATCAAAAATCCTGGAATAATGACATTGAGGTTGAAGTAATCGACCTGATAGGTCTTGCCGTCAACGACAGTTGTTGCAAATTTTGCAACAACTGATTCCCTCGCCAGTTCGCTTTGGTCAAAAATGTTTTTGATATGCCTGGATATGACTGATCTGCCCCCTTAATCCCATTTTTCAATATTTCTTTCAAGTTATTACCCCCTCTTATTAACAAACATATCGTTGTTTGAAGATTATGTCGTGAGATTGTTTTTTGGCAGTATAATTTTGATTATAACAATCTATATTTTGACAAAAGAAATGAAAAAATATAATATGATAAATTAAAATATTGTATATATATCTCATACCTCCCGCCGTGCAACAGTCAAGTTTATACAGTTCAAAGTCCCGCCAACACAACACAACCTTTTGTGCAAAGTTTTATATATCGAAAGAACATATGAGATTCTGATTAGAAGCTATTTTATAAGTAGCACTTGCGACGGTAATTGTTTTACTATTACTATTTCTGTGAATCTGCTTATCAGGATAGTTTATAATCGTAATTTAAGGAAGTGTAATATTTGTTCGGAAACGTTAAAGAAAGTGCTCCGGTAGAAGCCGGAGAAACATATGATGTATCGATTGAAGACCTCGCAAGAGAAGGCGACGGTATTGCAAGAATTGAAGGGTTTGTCATTTTCGTACCTGAAACACAGGTCGGTGATGAGATCACTATAAGGATCAGTAAGGTAATGCGAAAATTCGCAATTGCAGAGAAAGTAGAATAAAATTAAACTGACTAATCCAAGCCAGTTTTAATTCCCTGGCATCGGGAACGGTGCCTGGGAAAAAACCATTTTTAGTATTTTTTTTATTTATTGGTGTTAGTTATACTACTAAACCAATTCTTTTAATTTTTCCACATTTTCACTTATTGGAATAAAGTAATATAAATTCAATGACTAATACAGATTCATGACCGGAGAACTGGAAGTAATCCTTGTTAAGAAACTGGAATACAAGCGTGTTGACTGCACCTGTGGGGTTGCTGTGATGTCTGCCGACCCTACTCCTGATATAAGCGAAGCCATTAAAAATGTTGCAAGGGAGTTCGGTGCAAGGTTCAGTATACTGGATACTACTGTGCATCCGGATGCAGTGTTGAGGTATGATATCAAGGAACTGCCTGTTGTTGTGATTGAAGAGAAGACTTACCCTGCTGATGAAGGGGTAGTGAGGAAAGTCCTGGGTGAACTTTTCGGGCGGGTATGAAGATTGGAATAATTGATATTTCCAGGTTTTTATCAGAGGTAGTAAAATATGCTCCGGCCGGGATTTGAACCCGAGTTTTCGGCTCGAAAGGCCGGAATGATTGACCGGACTACACTACCGGAGCACGATGGTATTCTGCAAATGATTGGATAATAGTCCCGGGCGGATTCGAACCGCCGTCGCGGGCTGTCCTCATCCTCGACCCACAAAGAGTCTCGGGTTCCAAAGGCCTGCAGGATTGACCTCTACCCTACGGGACTGCAGGGTATCCTAATAGCGCATTAAAGTACTTATTCTTTATTGTCGTAATGGGGGAAAATCCCTGGTCAGGGCTTGAATTCGGCACCCAGAAGGGCCGTTGCAACAAAACCTTTATGTCATTTCAATGCATCCATAGGCACCACTCTCCCTACCAAAAATTCTGTGCCCGGGTGGGGTAGGGGTTATCCTATAGGACTGTGGATCCTTCGACTCGGGTTCGATTCCCGACCCGGGCCCCATACTATTTTCCTGTCCGATCCAGAGACTTTTTATTATTTTCTGTCAGCCGTGCGGGAGGGGACAAAGAAATTATTCAAGACACAAGCACATAAAATATAAATACAATTAAAATTTAATAAGCGCTATCGGGAAAAATAATAAGCAGATTCATTTACCTGCGGCAAGTGAGTAATATGAAAGATAACAATAAGCATGTATGTCCTGTTGAAAGAGCTAATGGCCTTGATAATTTTTTCAGGAAATTGGTCCAGAATCCAAAGAAGATCTTAAAAGATTATGTCAAAGAGGGCATGACTGTCTTAGATGTAGGATGCGGCCCCGGGTTTTTTTCAGTAGAGATAGCTGATATGGTCGGTGCATCAGGCAAAGTGATCGCTGCAGACCTGCAGCAGGGAATGCTTGATAAAATTAAGAATAAAATTGAAGGAACAGGGATTGAAAATATAATTGAGCTGCATAAATGTGAAGAGGACAGAATAGGTATTTCAACAAAGGTTGATCTTGTTCTGGCTTTTTATATGGTTCATGAGGTCCCTGATCAGGATAAGTTCTTAAAAGAAATGTACTCAATACTAAAACCTGATGGAACTTTTTTTATCATAGAGCCGGCATTCCATGTTTCAAAGAAGGCATTTGAAGAAACTGTGAACCGGGCAGATGCCATAGGATTTACTCAGGTAAAAAGACCAGGGATGATCTTAAGCAGGGCAGTGGTTTTAAAAAAATAATATAAAACCACCGAACCCACCACAATAATAATTTCAGGCAGTAATATTATGGAAATAAAAATAGTGATAATACAGATATTTTGCATATTATTGATTCTTCCCGGAACCGGTTGTATCGGAGAAGATTATCCAGAAGAACTTGAAATTACACGTACCACCAGAAACATCCATGACACCGAAAATACACATAACACCGAATATACACCAGAACCACAATATTCACCGGAAATGCAACAACTAATTGATTTCTTAAAAGTGGATAAAGTAAATGAAGAGAGTGTTTACCAGGACCCGTACAGAGGTGTTGATTACTATGTATGCAGCGGTTTTTCAAGAGACCTGGCTCAAAACGCAAAAGAATACGACATCGATATGGGAGCAATATCAATTCGAGATACAATGGCAGTAGGAATAGGAACACGATACAATCACGCCATGAACTATTGTATCATAGATGAAAAATTTATCCTGGTAGAACCACAGACAGATGAAATATTCACATTAGAAGATATAAAACAATCCCCTGATTTTGAAGGTTACAAATATATTTCAATATATCAAAATGCTCAAATGATGTCAAATTATGGCAAAGGAAGAGAAACAGTTGACATAGACCTATACGGCGGTTACAATGAAAGTGATATACTCAAAAAGTTTCCACCCATATCAAATTAATTTTTCAAAATTGTAGTTATTATAATCGTTAGAATTATTCTCTCTACTCCCTTCGACCCACCATCTCCCCCTGAATAAACGCCTGCATCCGCTCATCCACCGCCGCACCAAACACATCCTCCCTGCTGCCCGTCCCGATCAACTCCCCGCCCGGCAGCATCTGCACACTATTACGTTCTTGCTTACATGGGGGCCTGTTTCCAGTACCATCAGGGGGTTTTACGGTGTGTTTCATTATATTGTGTC
>JAIWAT010000062.1:0-8895 GCA_048634225.1 Anaerolineales bacterium
GGTGTGGTTCAGCAAGGTGCCCCGTGTGGGACTGCGTTTCGATGGCGTACTCTCGCCCATGGGCCCTGCCGGAGAGGTTACAAAGCTGGATATAGCCCAGAACCCGGTAGTACCCAGGCAGGTGGATAAAGCAGTAAGTGATACCGATGCCAGGGCTGTGGATGAGATCGGGGAACTCTATAACGCAGATATCACTGTGGACCACATTAACAGGTTACTTTCTATCGGACTGCTGGGAAAACAGCGCAAGATCGTGCCCACCCGCTGGTCCATCACTGCCACAGATGATATGGTCGGGAAGATGTTGATCGATGAGATACGGTATTTCCCTGAGGTGAATGATATCCTGCTGTACAGCGGGGGATTGCACGGGAACCACTTCGAGATACTGGTATTTCCCGGTGCCTTTGCGTACGAATTAATAGAGATATGGATGCCAAAGGCTGTATGGTCAACCGGGGCAACTTCGGTAGAATCGGATTGGGAGGACTATGGCGGCAAGAAAGGATACTCGAACCTGGGCGGCGGGTATTATGCGGCTCGCCTGCCTTTGCTGGAGCACCTGCACGGGATGCGCCGCAGTGCCAATGTGTTCGCGATCAGGGAAATTACGCCAGATTACTGGGCACCCCTGGGGGTATGGGTGGTCAGGGAAGCTGCCCGGGAAGCAGTGTCATCGGTCCCGGTGAGGTTTGATTCTGTTAACGATGCACTGAATGATATGTCTTTGCGGATAAATACTGTAAGCGAGGTGTGGCGACCCAAATCGAAACTACTGGATAGGAAAATGAACCAGAAGAGATTAATGGATTTTCTTTAGGACTGTGCAAATGAAAATACAAACGAAGATAGAAAGTTGAATAACATTAAATCATAGTATCCTCATAGGTTCCTTCTATGCCTGAAATTGAACAGTCCCAGGTGGCCGGCCTTGAACAAGTACATTTCCAGACCGTGCGCTCGAAAAAGATGGCCATATTCAATACAAGCAGTACTGAATTAAGACATCTGTTCATTGCCTGGGTGGCAATATCCTATGCATTTGCCATTGTGATCGCATGGATAGAACTGGATCCAAGGAGGCCCACGAACTCTGAGATATTCGGGCCGTTTATCACCGACCTTTTTATAATCTCCCTGGTCACGGTGGGTATATCCTTTATTTTCCATGAAATGGGGCACAAGTTCGTTGCCCAGCAGTACGGTGCATGGGCCGAGTTCAGGATGAGTTTCGGTATGCTGCTGCTTGCCATTTACATGGCATGGCAGATCGGTATCCTGTTTGCAGCACCCGGGGCCGTGCAGATATTCGGACCTCATATAACCAAAAAACAATACGGTAAGATCGCTGCCTCTGGTCCTGTGATGAACCTGTTTTTAGCTTTTGCTTTTATGCCGCTGTTAAGTGATACAGGGTTTTTATATGAGATCGGGCGCTGGGGTGTGATCATCAACCTGCTGCTGGCCGGATTCAATATGCTGCCGATCAGTGTACTGGACGGGCGCAAGGTGCTGGCATGGAGTCCGGTTGTATATATCGGGTTGTTCATGACAGTAATTGTTGTGGGTTTGTTCTTTGCTGCCAAATTGTTGTAAGAATGGAAAAGACATCACTCCTGCAATAATTAACAAATAATCACTCATATTTTCGATTTAACGTTCGATTCCAGTAAGACTTTTATAGTTTAAACAATCTGGAAGATTCCTGAAAAAATTCGAATTACCATTCACATTGCCTGTGAGGAAGCACAATTGAACACAGAACTGATTGAACCATTCGATCTGAAAATCGGATACCTTACTCCAAAAAACCCTATTGCTCTTGCCCCCATGGCAGGTATTACAGACAGCAATTTTGCAAAACAGTTCACTGACCATGCAGGACTGGTGGTACTGGGCGGTTATAACCTGGATGATAGTACAAACGATGCTGCAAAAAGAATTGCCCAGCGCGGGCGCAGTGAGTTCGTAACAGATTCACCGATGGAATTCCTGGCATCTGAACTGGAAACAATTACTGATAACCCTGATGATTGTGCTGTCCTTGTTAATGTCAGGGCGGCAGATATCGATGTATATGTCGAGGCTGCCCGTATCGCTAAAAAATACGGGGCAGGTATTGAAATAAATGCACACTGCCGCCAGCCCGAGATCATGGAACTGGGCGCAGGTCAATCCCTGCTTGAGCATCCTGATACCCTGCGCGAGATCATTGAGGCGGTCAAGGGCACAGGAGTTGTAGTGTCTGTCAAGATCAGGGCCAATGTGGTTGACGACCTGATGACAGCATATATGATTGAAAAGGCAGGTGCCCATATCATCCATATCGATGCCGTGGGCAGGCATGGTGCTGACGTGAATGTCATAAGAAAGATACGCAACATTACATCCCTGTTTATTATTGGCAACAATTCGATCGTTGATTATTCTGCAGCCAAGTCCATGTTCTCCAGGGGTGCTGATATGGTTTCTGCTGCCAGGGCAGTATTAAAGGAACCCAACACCCTGCGGTTCCTTGTGGACCAGATCACCTCATACCAGATGACCACAGGCTGGTATAATTCGCCAAAGCACATATGCGGCGGCGGGGACCTGCGGGCACTGGCTTTTTGCTGCCTGCCAGTAAAACCCTGTGCAGTTCATAATGCCCTTAACCAGATCGGTATGTCAGCCGAGGAGTTTACAAAGCTGAAACTGCAAATAGCGGAGGGCACACCCCTGGAATACGGGGATAGTACCTGTTTCGGCAGCATGGCATGGTGCTGCAAGATCACCAAACCATGTTTCTTAAGGGACGGCGTGCTGGAAGTTGTGGGCCTTTCTGATGTAGACTTTATGCGTCTTAAAAAGCAGATGTCTGAAGAAATACTGGCACACCGAAAGCGATAAATAGTAATTTTAAACAGGAAACATCCTGATCATGATCAACGATAAGGGTGAAAAGCAGTCATACTTTTAGCCGTACTTTTTCAAAAGTTTGATAATGCATTGCACTATTCTATTAATTGAGTAATAATTGAGCAATTCACCCGATTATTGGATTGACCTACATTATGGTGGTATTACAATACAAAAGGAAGAAAATTTTTCACTAATGGAAAAACATGATAAAAAAGTAATTTTCGCAATTGCAGTCATTAGTGTCCTTTTTTTACTTTTAATTATCTTTATGGGAATAAAAACCCACAATGATGTAGGTGAAGTTGCAAAGCAGGAATTCAGTAAACAAAATTTGCTCCTTGCCGAACAGTTTTCAACTGGTATAGAGGAATTCCTCAATGAAAAAGTCGAATTGACAGAATCAATAGCCAGAAACCATCCAAACGCTTCTCCTGAGGAATTCCAGGCATTATTTGTAGATATCTATGAAGGTAGCACAGGTTATTATGCCCTGGAGTACATCAATATCAGTGGTGTGGTTGTTGCAGGTTATCCTGAAGAGAATGTTCCCATTGGATACGACCTGTATGAAAATAACAGGGAATATCCAATTGAACATGCCAGGGACACCAGGGACACATATTGTACGAATCCGGTTGGTCTTTTTGAAGGGGGTCTTGGTTCGTTTATCTGGGTTCCGATCTTTGATGGAGAGGAGCATAAAGGAACCATACTTGGGATAATAGGTATGTCTACACTGGTAGAAAAATATCTCGAACCTTACGATTCTTCCGGTTATGTATATCTTGTTGACAGGAACGGACAGGTATTGTATGATGGGTCCGGGCAATATACTGCAGGAGATAATTATTTTGATATGCTTAATGAATCAAATCCGGAATGGATGTACATCATGGAAGAACAGTTGAACGGGTCAGAAGGAACTGCAGAATTTACCCTGAATGGAAAAAACAATACATCAGAAGACAAGATGATAGCATTCTCACCTATAGATTGGCGGCGGCGGTTATGGTCAGTGGCAGTTGTAAGCCCTTCTGAAGAAGTTGAAGATATTATAAACCCGGCATTATTGAAACATACAGTCCTCGTATTATTTTCAGCCAGCATCACCTTGCTGGGTGGATTCTCACTTATCCTGCTGCTTGCAAGCTGGAACAGATCCCTGAAAAATGAGATTGACAATAAAACCTATGAACTCAAGCAGTCCAATGAATTCCTGGAAAAGGCAAACCAGAAGCTAAAGGAAGTGGATGGACTGAAATCCGATTTTGTTTCCATGGTTTCGCATGAGCTTAAGATGCCCCTTACTGCTATAAAGACTTCAACCGAACTGTTGAAAGATGTTGACGAGAACGAATTGATAGATAAAGATGAATTGATTGAAAAGATACTGCGAAATGTTGACCGCCAGACACGTATGGTCAATGACCTGTTGGATATTTCCCTGATCGAATCACGTATGATGAACTTCAAGAAAGAAGAGGTAGATATACACGAAGTTATCAGTACATCTATCGAGACTGTTGAGATAACGGCCTATGACCTGGGAATAGGTATTTACACTTCCATTCCTGAACACCTGCCCGGCATTACTGGAAATAAAGATGCCCTTGTATCCGTATTTGTGAACCTGTTGAACAATTCCCTGAAATTCACTCCATGGGGGGGCAGGATCGATATTGACATCGTGGAACTTGACCAATATATACAGGCCACTGTAAAAGATAATGGAATTGGACTGGGAACTGATGATATTGGAAAAATATTTGAAAAATTCTATCGGGTGGGTAATGATATATACAATGATACCAACGGGACAGGCCTGGGTCTTGCCATCGCAAAAGGGATTGTCGAAGGCCATGAAGGTACTATCGAGGTAGAAAGCAAGGAAGGCAAAGGTATAACATTTACCTTCACAGTAAAAAAGTAGTAATATGATTGTACAGGAAGATGCTGAGGATTTTAATGAACTTGACAGGAAAATCGAGGAGGAAGCCCGGAAAAGGACTGATTCGGTCCTTATCTGCCCCCAGTGCAATTCGACAAACGTCACTTATTACATGGGTCTCAAGACCGGTGTCCAGTACCAGTGTAAGGAATGCGGCTACGTGGGTGCATTCATAATTGAAAGGAACAAAGAATAGAACCTGTGGGAAAGGTAGGGCAGGTCATACATCCTAAATACAAAAGTTTTTTTATATTAAAGCCTTCAATGGAAGGATGAGGAGATAAACCAAAATGGATGCAGAAACACAAAAATGGGCTTCACAACAGGACTTTCTCGCACTGCTGTACTCACTGATCCTGGCCGTAATATCCACTGCTGTCATCTGGATACTTGATAAGTTCATGTTCAAGCACACGGATTTCAGTCCGCTGACCGAGTTCCAGTTCTATGGTGTTCTTTTTATCGTGGTATTTGGCTTAATTGCAGGTCTTATGTTTTACAGGGAAAAGGAAGAGACTGTAGAAGATGTCAGTGAGTTCAGGACCAAGATGGACAAGAAAAAGCTTAAAAAAGCAAAAAAGGCAAAGGCCCGGTCCCGATAAATCCCTTATTTTTCAAGTATTGTTATTGTACTGCGTTCACCCACACTCAATTCCACTTCGTCGTTCCATCCTGACTTAGCATAGCAGTCGGTCACCTGCAGTTTAGTCCCGATATCAATCTCATGTATGATCTCTGTCTGCTTATCCCAGAGTGCAGCCTTTATCCTGCCTGAGTCATCTGATAAGTGGATGTTCACTACCCTGCCGGTTGAGCCGTCCTTTCGCTGGAATTCCCTCAGTTCATCAAGCCCTGTAACAAATCCTGCAATGCTGTATGACTCATTGATCTCTATATCTCCAATGAGGGTGATCTTTTCCCTGAACTCCACCTGCTTACTGGTCTTTTTAATTGAGCTGTTATTTCCCAGGTTGATCTCCACCTGGTTGTTGAAGGAATTCTCTTTTGAATAGCCCCCGGTTATTTCTATGGTGTCGCCAGGGTTCAACTGATCGATATGTTCCACATTTTCATCCCATAACGTAAGCCTGATCTTACCTGTGGAGTCACCCAGTGTCAGGTTCCTGACCTTGCCTGTAGAATTATCCTTTCGCTGGAATGTCCTGGTATCTGCCATGTCTAGTATCTTTCCTACCAGGTGTATATCGCTCATACCCGCTTTTATCTCCTCGATACGGTAGGGTTCTGTCCTGACTTGTATTTCTTCAGTCATGGCCACTTTATCCACACTGCCGCCCCTGCCAACACTCACCTCAAGACCATTACGCCCCTCCCTGACAAAACCGGATACCTGGACCGCATCCCCAAACACGATTTCTCCTACCTGTACCAGGTCTGCAGCACTTTCCCACAGCACGACCCTGATAGAACCAGTTTCATCCGCAACTGTCAGGTTGGCAACACTGCCTGTGGAACCGTCCTCGCGATTGAATTCCCTGGCATCTGAACAGGCCATGATCTTGCCCACTATCGTAACATTAGAATTTTCAAGTGTTACCTGTCCTATCTTTACCTTATCATCATACTCGCCCATATCATAGATCACAAGGGTTGCAAGTGTTTTATCATCAGGAAGGCCGCCCAGGAGGTTTTTCTTTTCTTCCATCCGGGCAAGGAAATCTTCCATACTCATGCGGTCTTTTACTTTCTCATATATTTCTGTTATTTCATCCATAGCTATCCCCGGTTGAAAGATTGATTGGAATGAATTGATTTAAGACTTTTCTATCGGTCATCCATGTCATCAATTGTTGTAAGCTTGTAATGATATGATATGGCATGGAAATGTTTTTTACCAATCCCGTTATCTTAGACCCCGGTGTAATTATCATGACGATCAATGAAGGAGATTTTATTAAAATATCATACACAGGTAAATTAGAGGACGGTACTATCTTCGATACTACAAATGAAGAGGTGGCAAAGGTCCATAATATATATAATCCCAATGGCAGGTACGGTGGCGATGTGATCATTATTGGTGTAAACCAGATGATCGCCGGTCTTGAGGAAGACATAAAAGAACATGAAGCAGGCTATGAAGGGACTGTCACAATTCCACCTGAAAAGGCTTTTGGTGTACACCTTTCCAAGCTGGTAAGGGATTTACCTCTCAGACGTCTTGAACAGAAACCACAGGTAGGGATGATGGTTCAATTCGAAGGTAAACAGGCTAAAGTACTTAAGGTCATGGGACGCCATGCCAGATTGGATTTCAACAGCCCTATGGCAGGCCAGATGATAACATATGATTATAAGATCGAAGCCATGCTTGAGGACCTGAAGGAAAAAGCTGTTGGCCTTAGTGCACTTTATATGGCCCAGGAAATGGACATCGAGATCGATGGTACTGTTGCCAGGGTCAACGTGCCCCTGGAGTTTAATTATTCACAGCATTGGTTGAATACTAAAGCACAGCTGGCACTGGATATGTTGAAATATACTGAACTGACAGAAGTGTTATATGTTGAAACTTATACAGAAGAACTGTTAAAGCCTGATTCGAAAGAACAGGACGAATCAGAAGCTGAAGAATCTGATGAATCCGAATCAGATGAACCGGAAGCTGGAGAGGAGTAATCCCTCTCCTTCAATTATATTTGATCCAACCTGGAACCACCTTGCTGAGGTAGCCAAGCGGACCACGGCGCCGGTCTTGAAAACCGGTGGTGCCCTGCACCTCGGGAGTTCGAATCTCTCCCTCAGCGTCTTTCTTTTTAATGACTATTATTCCGGTTATTGGTCTTTTTCTATTATACTTTAGGGCGCACGTTACATACCTATGATTGCTTCATAAAATCCGGGGTATCAAGGCTGATGCTCATTTGTGAATTTTGAAATGTTTGGATTTTATTAAATTGAGCTCAGTATTATTCAATTTATTAAATCCAAAAGGTTTTTAATTATTAAAAACGTCTACAATTTGTGGATAAAACAAAATTTTTAAAAAGACTAAACAATTTAATTATAATTGGTGAAGAATTGGCGAATTCAAGTAAATCTATTAAAAGATACGATCCACTTAAATTAGATTTGTCTCATTATGCAAAATGCCATAAATGGAATTTGAGCTGTCAAAATCTAATATTGTCACAATTTGGGACGGAACATCCTTTTTTTAATAATTTTATAATAGCAACGAAAGAATGGTATATACCTCTTGAAGATGGTGGTCAACAACCTATTGAGTATCCTCAAGAAGTTATTGCCAAAGCATATTCAGTATTACTACATATTGAAGAAGAAGTAGAACTTGGCTTAGTTGCTGATGCAAAACATTTGTATGAGGCAGATCTCTTTTCTAATTTAATAGAGCAAGCTTATGAACTTGCAAATAAAAATTATTTAGTAGGATCTGCAGTTTATGGACGATTAGTTATTGAAAATTTTATCAATGATTTATGTAGAATAAAAAAAGTAGAGTTAGAGGATAAAGATAAATTACCTCAAAAATTAACAAAATTGAGAAAAAAACAAGTAATTGATTTACCTTTGGAGAGAAAAATACAAGCTGCTTATGATGTTGGAACATATGCAGTTCATGGTGAAGAAGAATTTAATAAATATTCTAAAGAACAAGTATTAGATATTCTGAATAATATTAGAGATAATATTTTAATTATAAAATAAAATTAGAAAATCAGATAAAACAAATGAGCCTTTTTTATTTTAAAATTGTTTTTTAATTTTTTTTTCTTTAACAAGCATGAATCCCTCATCCCGTAGTCACTATACTTCGGACTTAAGTGCCATAGGTCTGTAATAAACCTATTCCTTCCGTTTTTCCATCTTGTCCGGCTATTTTCTGTCTTAAAATATTCACATATATGCCCAAGTAACTCCAATCTTCATTGAGCAATCCCACCTATATGAACCTGGACATATAGGGTCCGTCCCGTTCAAAGCCCAGTTTCCGGTAATAGGGTCTCACACCTATCCCGCTGATAACGGCAAGTTTGGTATAACCTGCCTGCCCACCCCTTTCT
>JAIWAT010000063.1:0-8771 GCA_048634225.1 Anaerolineales bacterium
GACTTAATGGCTGCAATAGGAAGGCCACCTGGATAATCTGCATGCCTATATGCATCGGTCCATGAAAGAAGTACACCTTCTCCCCTCATTGCCTGTTCATGGAGCTTATCGAAAATGTGGCGATTATAGGCATTGTTTTCCTCAAGTTCATCCCGATAGTTGGGATCGCTCATTTCTTGCTCATACGCTTTTTTAGCATCCACCCCGTCAGGATAAATACGGAACAGCGTAACTGGACCGTAGTTGTAGTCATTGAGTATGCAAATATAAGGATATTGTTCCAGTTCTTCCCGTAGCATCTCAGCCATTTCTACCAGATGACCTATCAATACACGATAACCCTGCTTGCCTAACAGCAATAGGTTAGCTAACGCTGCCATGGTACCTGCTGCAGAGCGTGAACTTTCCAAGGTGTAGATGCCTGGATGATAATAACCGAACTGATAAAGATATGGCATCTGCTCAGGCTCACGGCTTAGAAGTGTCATATCCTCTTGGTTTTTTAGAAGAAAAACACTGGAAATATAAGGAGTGTAGCCTGTCTTGTGAAAATCAATTCCAATACTATCTGCCATATGGAGAGATTTGATCTTCATGGAAGAATCTTGCAGAGAACGCAGTGTTCTTGCATGATAGCCTAAGGGATTTGTCTCGAAGTCATAATCATTAAATACAGACCATGGCCAGCCAATAACGGCATCAGCATGGATATGTGGAGGTTTTTCCAGTGAAAACTCATAGGCCAGTCTGTCCCGTAGCTGCACAATTGCAGCCAGATCATCAATTCCAAAGGCATCTGTAGTACCCAGAGTAGGAAGGATGACAGCAACTTTTTCCTGTTCTTCGAATGCCTTTCGAAGGTAATCTTCAAGGTCTGTCAACGACATTTCATTTTTATGGGTACTGGGTATTGTCACAAGATTCTTTGTTCCCACCCCCAGCCAGCTGGTTATATTATACCGTGAATAATGGGATGATTCTGACGCCACGATCTTCACATCATCGCGTATCCCTTCTGTCATACCTGTCCCGCCAAGCATCTTTTCAATTCCCAGTTTACAGCCGTACAGATTCGTGCCTGTACCGCCGAATGTGAAAAGACCTCCTGACTTTTGCGAATCATAGCCTATCAGATTCGAGAGCATGCTAACAACTTGAATTTCTGCTTTCGCAAAAAGGGCAGAATATTCATCCCAGATGATGTTAGGGCTATACATTGCAGCCGCGATAAAACCTACAATGCTGGGAACTGTTGGTGGAGGAACGACATTCGCCTGGGTATTTGGATGCCCCCAGAGAGTCATGCCCTGACAATAATCTGCCAGAGTCTCGGTTACGCTTTCCACCGAGCTTATATGTTCAGGGAAATCCTGTATTTGTGCGGTTCCAAATTGACCTTGTTGTTCGATTCCGGATAAAATTGAAGGATTTTCTTTGTCAAAACTTTGAAGCTTGCATGTCGGGCACTCTTCCTGTTTTATTCCCAAGATTGGGGCAACACATTTCAAATTATCTACGTGATCGAGAAAATGTGAAATGGTGTGAGTGAAATAACCGTCCATGATTGGATCTGAAAACGGAGTTTGAAAAAATGTTTGAATGTGTTCTAGAATTTCTGTATAATGTTTTTCCTTTGTATTTCTTTTCATGTTCGACCCCCACAGTTATAGTAACCTATGTATTTGATTTATTTTAGTTCTCACATATATAATATCCTGTAACTCATTTGGGTAAAAATGCTGAAATGTTGTCAAAAAAGCCTTTAATGTCTCTTTCCAGTACCCATTGGTCGTAGGAGTTGGGATGCCAAAAAAGGTTCGCTGATATTCCGCCTGATGCCGTTGGTGTATATACGTACTTCCAGCGGCTGGGCCAGGGTTTGCGCCAGTTGATGACCGGGAACCGGAAATTTGCTCTGCAGTATATCGAGCGGGATGATATTGCAGCTATTATCAGAGAGGCTGCCGAAGTTTCAGGAATTCCAGATGTAATGGATGTGGATAAAGACGAAGTAGAGAATATCCTGAACTCCTGAACTTTTCTGTGAAGTGTATTGGCCGGCAGGGGATGCCGGGTCGGCTTTTTTTATCCTTTAGCTGCGGTCTTTTCCTGCCAGTGCGGAAGCTATCATAATGGCCTTAGTGTAATGCCCGCCCACCCTACTGGAATCCACAAACACCTTATCCATCAACACAGCCGCACCATATCCGTACCCACCGGCAACCAGAACTAAAGTCCTGAAAATAAGGTTCCCTGATATACCGTCAGGAGCAAGTATAAAGTTAGCCTCACCTACTGCATCCTCGATAAGTATGCCGTAGTGTCGTACATCATACCCCTCTTCCAGGGCTTTGCAGGTGACGAACTCAGCATCGTCCAGCGTCTTATCCACATACGGGTCCCGCCCCTTATCCTCGAACCGCCCGCCAGAAAGTATCGCTATCCTGGGCTCCACACCCAACCTTAAGATGTGCTCTGCCCCGCGCCTGATAAACTCAAGTTTACCCTCAACAGTGCTCCCTTCATCAATACCCACCGGAGCCAGGAACAGCGGAATCCCGTCAGGGGTTTCCAGCAGTGCCACCCGATATAAGCTCTCCATACCCAGCCTTTCTTTAAGATAGGACAGCGTGGACGTGGCAGACAGGGTGCCGCGAACAGCCGCATCCACATCCCCTCTGGCCAGCATGTCAACTATGGTCTTTGCAGCCTCACCAGAATGGACCACTTCCAGGTCTGTGCCTATCTCGTAAATCTCACTGCTGTTCCCAACCAGCACCACCTCTGCGAACTCACCTGCCAGAGCCGCACTGTGCAGGAGTTTAGGACTTACGCTGCCCAACCCCAAGGCAACCCGGGCATGGTTCTCTACCGCCTTTTTCTCAATACTTGAGATTATTTCGCTCATGCTCACACCATGATATGGTTATTTTTCGTCAATACTGCACATTGCTGCCGGCTCTTCTTGAGCCTTTTCCTCGTACCCTGCACCGGGCAGGAATTTGCCGCGCCCTTTTTTTGCATGGATACCTTCATCCCAGATCACCTCGCCCCCGGATATGGTCATTGCAGGGAATATAGCTTCCATACCTTCATAGGGACTCCAGCCCGCCTTGCTGTGCAGCTTATCAGCATTGACCTTTGATATATTTGCAGTATCCACAAGCACCAGGTCGGCATCGAACCCTTTCCAGATGGCGCCCTTCTTGTGGTTTGTCAGTCCGAATATCATTGCCGGATTGGTGCACATGACCTCAACCATCCTGGACAGTGGGATAAGATTGCGCCGCACCGCCAGCAGCATCAATGGCAGCATGGTCTCAACACCGGGCACACCTGCAGGTGCTGACCAGATATCTGTCTGCTTCTCTGCTTCGGTGTGGGGCGCATGGTCGGAGGCCACGATATCAATAGTACCATCGTTCAGGCCATTCCACAGGTACTGGAGACTGCGCCTTTTCCGAAGAGGTGGGTTCATCTTGCCAAGTGTGCCCAGCCTGTCGTAATCCTTATTTGACAGGAACAGGTGGTGCGGTGCAGCCTCAGCCGTGACCGTGCCCCCGGAATCTCCGTAATCTCCATGTTTGGCACCCCGGATGATACCAACAGCTTCCCTGGTGCTGATATGACACAAGTGTGCCTTTGCATTGAAAGCCATAACATCTTCAATAGAATTAGCAACTGCCACTGCTTCTGACAAATTCGGCCGGCTCAGCGAATAGGATTCTGGCTCCATGTCCCCCTTTGTCAATTTGCCGTATGATTCGAGCATCTCCTGGTCTTCTGCATGGATGCATGCCAGGGCGTCCAGGTCGCGGGTGATCTGCAATGCTGCAGTCATGTGGTCGCGCTCCACTGTCATAGAACCCGTGCTCTCACCAAGGAATATCTCGCCAAAGGCCGAGCAGCCTGCCTTCCACAATGAGGCAAGCTCATCCAGGTTATCCTTTACACCGGCATTGATCCCGAAATCGATTATGGATCTGGAAGAGGCAAGTTCCTGTTTTGCCTTGAAAGTACCCTCATCCAGTGTTGGGGGTATGGTGTTGGGATGGTCTATCACTGTGGTCACCCCACCGGCGGCAGCTGAACATGAACCTGAGTACCAGTCCTCCTTGTGGCTCATACCCGGTTCCCTGAAATGAACGTGGACATCGATAATACCGGGGAGTACCAGCATATTGTCTGCATCAATAACAAGATCGAAATCATTTAAGGGTATGATCTTTGCAATCTCGGCGACCTTCCCATCTTCAATGGCCAGCTCCGCTTCATGTATCTGTCCCTGGTAAAAGATGCGGGCGTTTTTGATTATTGTGTCAGGCATTGTGATTGTATATGTAATTGATATAATATTAATCGAATCTCTCAAACATTGTATGGGTAATAGTTTGCCTAAATCATTAGAGAAATCTAAAATCTTGACAGGATTTACAGGATAGACAGGATACTGGTTGCCATTCCATCCTGTAAATCCCGTAAATCCGGTCCATAAAGCCAAGTCGTGAGATTCCATGTTCCATGATATGTTCCTGGAGAATGAAGTTACCCACACGAAGTTAAAGAGAGCCTATTAATCCTCATGTAAGGGGTGGTCTATATATAACTATATATTTTATATAGGAAATATTTAGATACCTTGACAGTAAACACAAAAACGAAAAATATCTATGCTATTTTGTAACAAGATATTAAGATGAAAGAACATATTTGTAGAACATATTTGTAGAACATATTTTGAGTATCTGACATGGTGAAAATATGGTGGATAAAGCACAAACAGATGTTGATAACATAATCAGGGATATTATACAGGATATTAAGGAGATGGGGCAGCGTACCAAGCTTTCCATTGACCGAACCGTCACTTCCCTCAAGGAGCAGGAGACTGACCTGGCAGATAAGGTCATTGAAATGAACAGGGAGATCGATGAATTCGGTGATGTTGTTGAGGATAAGTGCACCAGGACCATGACAATAAAAGTGTCACCCGCCCAACTCAGGATGTTAAAAGGCAGCCTGAAGATGATCATCGACCTTAAAAGTATAAGCGGCCTGGCAGTTGAAATTGCGTTCATTACCAAGGCCACTGCAAGTTCACCACACATCAAACCACTGGTGGATCTACCAAGGATGTCTGATATCCTGCAGGAGATGCTGGACGGTAGTATTGAAGCCCTGGAAAAGCAGGATGTGGAACTGGCAAAGGAAACGGCTTCCAGGGACGAGGAAGTTGATGCACTGTTCGACCAGGTCAGGCGGGAACTTATCACTTACATGATCGAGGACCCAAAAAAGATAGCAAATGCATCACATCTAACTTTTGCGTCACGATATCTGGAACGCATGGGCGACCATATAAACAACCTATGTGAAAGGGTTGTGTACATGGTAACCGGCGAAAAGCTGGACCTGAACAAACGAGGTTGAGAAATGGATATTTTCGATCCGATCATACTGTTGGTGTTAGTGGCCGGTCTGTATATGGCATGGAATATCGGCGCTAACGACCTGGCTAATTCAATGGGTACTTCGGTGGGTACAGGTGCATTATCGCTCAAACAGGTAGTGATCATCGCAGGCACACTTGAACTGGTTGGTGCGCTCGTATTCGGCGATAGGGTCACAACCAGGATAGCAAAGGGTATTGTACCCATTGAAGATATTATAAGCGTTGACCCGAACATTGTAATAATCGGTTCCCTGGCGGCTATACTTGCTGCGGGTTTCTGGATCACTTTTGCCACCTTCTACCATTTGCCCGTTTCCACGACCCATTCAATCGTGGGCGCAGTAACAGGTTTTGGACTGGTTTCTACCATGTTTATTGATACCTTCACCATTGACCAGATAAAATGGGTCGTTCTTGGAAAGATCGTAATCTCCTGGATCACATCTCCACTTATCGGGGCCTTGCTGGCATTTATCATATTCACGATTATACGTATTTTCCTGCTGGCACGTGTGGATGACCCCTACAAGCTGGAAAAGAAATTCGGGTACCTCCAGATACTGTCTGCCTGTTTTGTGGCACTTGCCCACGGATCAAATGATGTTGCCAATGCCATAGGCCCGCTGTCTGCAGCCCTGTCTGCTGCCAATATTACCGAGCACGGCGCCATCCCTGTATGGGTACTGGCCATCGGTGGTGTCGGCATCGTGATCGGTCTCGGGACCTGGGGCTGGAGGGTTATTGAAACCGTCGGCAGCAAAATAACTGAGCTGACGCCCACAAGGGGTTTTTCAGCCGAGTTTGCCACGGCCATGGTGGTCTTCGGTCATTCCTACAGTTCATTACCCATATCCACTACCCATACCCTGGTTGGGGCAGTGGTGGGTGTGGGACTGGCTGGTGGTCTTGCGGCGGTTGATTTAAGTGTTATTAAGAAAATAATTGTATCCTGGGTAATCACGGTGCCAGTGGCCGCCCTGACATCCGGAGTGATATTTGTAATATTAATGAAGGTGCTATAATGCCAATTGAGTATATTCGTTCTGTTCTTGGAATCTTCGGGGAATCACCCTTTAAACCGGTTCACACCCATGCAGAGAAAGGAGGGGAGGCTGTGCAAAAGCTGCAGCTGTCGGTGATAGCCTATTGCAAAGGCGATTATATGGCAGTGCATACATTTGACACTGAAATATCTGCTATAGAGTATGAGGCTGATATAATCAAACAGACCATACGCAAGCTCATACCCAGTTCCATGATGCTGCCGGTAGACCCTAATGACCTGCTCTCTTTCCTGAAACCCCAGGACTCGATCGCAGATAATGCCCATCATACTGCCCACTGGCTTACCCTGAGGGAGACTGAGCTTCAGCCTGAGATCAAGGAAGGATTGCTTGAGTTGATGGAGCGTATTATCAAGACTGTTGATGCTTATGAGGATATGGTGGATGATATTGCCAAACTCCTTGAAACATCTTTCAGTAAGAAGGAAATAAAGAGAATACTCAAGAAAGTCCCTATTGTCGAGGAACTGGAACATGAGACAGATATTACCAAGAAACAACTCCAGGCCACGGTCTTCAAATACGAGGACGAACTTGGCGGTACGGGTGTGTTCTATTTGATAAGTCTGTTGCGGGATATGGGCAACATTGCTGACAGTGCCAGTAAGGCAGCAGACCGCCTCAGGACGATGATCTTACGAAGATGAATGGAAAAACAGATTATTTAACTGAATTTGAGCCAGCCTATCTGGAACTGGTCAATAGTGGTGAGATTGACAACCGTATCGAAAAGCTGTTTTCAAAACTTGAGCAGTGTGATATCTGTCCCAGGAATTGCGGTGTGAACAGGCTTGATGGTGAGATCGGGTACTGCCAGGCCGGAGCTGACCTGATGGTGTCTTCGGTGCAGCCACATTTCTGGGAGGAAGCTCCCCTGGTTGGAATAGGTGGTTCGGGTACTGTGTTCCTTACCAATTGCAACCTGCGATGTGTGTACTGCCAGAACTATGATATCAGCCATGAGGGCAAAGGTAATCCAATCACCGAAGAACAACTGGCAGACAGCATGCTCTGGCTCCAGCGTATCGGCTGCCATAATATCAATCTCGTTACTCCTACCCATTACACGCCCCATCTTGTGAAAGCCGTGGCTATTGCTGCCAGGAAGGGTTTGAGACTGCCTATTGTGTACAATTGCAGCGGTTACGAGGATGTAGGGACCCTGGAACTGCTTGACGGTATTGTGGATATCTACATGCCTGATATCAAGTATGGCGGCATTGAGAGTGCGAAACTGTACAGCGATGCCCCTGATTATTTCGAAGTGTGCAAACAGGCGGTGTGTGAGATGCACAGGCAGGTGGGCGACCTTGTGATCGATAGGACGATTGCCTGGCACGGGCTGCTGATACGCCACCTGGTACTTCCCAATAACAGGGCTGATAGCCTGCAGGTGCTGGAGTTCATTGCCAATGAAATATCAAGGGAGAGCTATGTGAATATTATGATCCAGTACAAGCCCGCATATCAAGCACTGGAATTTGAGGATATTGACAGGGCTGTGTATATTGAGGAATATTATAATGTGTTGGATATGGCCAGGGGACTGGGGCTGCATAGGGGATTCCCAAATGAGTGAACTGTCTGGCAGGGACGTGTCCAATGATAAGGTCTTTTATCTACGTATATTTGTATCCATCTGCGGCTAATTTTGAAAAGATTCCAGCCGATGGTTTGCGGACACCTCTAATTACTTTAGGCGTACCTGTAGCTTTGATATTATTGATTGTTCGAACAATAATATCATAATTAGTAAATTATCATGAAAATAAATTCAGATAAATTGCTATATATGAAATAATCAGTCATTTTCACAGTATCTCCGAACAATATGTCCATATGAGATAGCCCGCCCTATCCCACATACAAATATTTGAGAAGATGTGGACATACTATCGATGGCTCCCTGATGATCCATCAACCTGCACCCCCATGTCGCTGTGTCATGGAGGTGGCCACCTAATCATATATTCTTGTATCGCACTATGCACTCTTCATACATATCTAACATGAACACTTTGAAACTTACCTCATCTTTGTACAATACAACCCATAGCAGTTGCAGCACTTGTTCATAAGCAAAATAAAAAAACCTGATACTGACATCCTTTGATTTTGACATTATACATGCTTCATCCTGAACACGGAAACCCGTTTCAATTCTCCACCTCCTCTTATATGATGCAATAATGTGATCAAGATTGATGGAAGATTGATTTGTGGCAAATGCCCAGTCATATAATTTGTCACTTCTC
>JAIWAT010000064.1:0-8689 GCA_048634225.1 Anaerolineales bacterium
ATTCCACCTGTCTCTTCACCAGCTACATAACCATAATAGTCTCAAGCTTATCTCATAAGTGGACATGCTTTCCTTGTAGAACCGCCCTGTGGGCATACATACTATCAGCCCCATATCACAATCCACTTAAAAGCAGTAATCCTGTCAATTAAGTTGTATCCCCTGCATTCTACTCACCCATCTGACAATCAGTAAGGCATATAGGTGCCGCCTGGTTTATTATCCTTAAACCACAAATACACACCAATCCACAAAAAACCGAAAAAAAAGGAAACACCACATCATGTTCTTAACCTTACTTGCCCTGTTCGTAATAGTACCCTTTGTAGAACTCTACATACTCATCGAACTCGGGAAAAGCATAGGAGCCCTGCCTACCCTGGGCATTGTAGTCATAACAGGCATAGCCGGAGCCGCCCTGGCAAAGCACCAGGGATTAGGTGTGTGGCAGCGCATCCAGACCGAACTATCCTACGGACACATGCCCGGGGATGTCCTGTTCGACGGCGTGCTCATACTTATCGGGTCGGTCCTGCTGCTCACACCAGGGATACTTACCGATATTACAGGATTTATATTACTGATACCTTCCGGCAGGTTCATAGTGAAAAAGTACGTAAAAGCCTGGGTCGACAAAAAGCTGCAATCAGGCCAGATGACATATTACACGCATACAGGATCTGATGAATATTGAGCTCAATGTAAGTTATTAAATATGAAGAGTACAACTATAAGGCATCATCATTCCCAATTATTTATCATTGGAGGAAACATATAATTGAAACAACCTTCCGTTAACATCGGTATCGTGGGCCATGTTGACCACGGCAAGACCACCCTTGTAAGTGCCCTGTCCGGCGTATGGACAGATAAGCACAGCGAGGAGATAAAGCGCGGCATTTCCATCCGTTTAGGCTATGCAGATGCCACCTTCATGAAATGCCCGAAATGCCCGCATCCCGATAGCTATACGGTTGCCAAAAAATGTGAGCACTGCGGTAAAAATACAGAACCGGTCAGGACCATATCATTTGTAGACTCACCCGGTCACGAGACCCTGATGGCCACAATGCTCTCAGGTGCTGCCATAATGAACGGTGCTGTCCTGGTAATTGCGGCCAATGAAAAATGCCCGCAACCCCAGACCAAGGAACACCTGATGGCACTGGACATAATCGGGATCAATAACATCGTAATAGTCCAGAATAAGATAGACCTTGTAAGCAAGGACGATGTGATAGAAAACTACCACCAGATACTGGATTTCGTAAAAGGTACAGTGGCAGAAGGTGCGCCTGTCATTCCCCTTTCTGCACAGCAGGGAGTTAATATAGACATCCTGATAGAGGCTATAGAAAAGCACATCCCCACCCCGGAACAGATACTGGATAAACCTGCCAGGATGCTCATTGCCCGCTCTTTTGACGTTAATAAACCAGGCACCAAACCCGGCAAGATAACAGGCGGCGTTATAGGCGGGACCCTGAGTTTGGGAACCCTTAAGCCAGGTGACAATATTGAAATACGACCTGGCCGGAAGGTAGAATCGGGAGGGACAGTCAGGTGGGAATCCATCCTGACCACTATTATTAACATCATGGCAGGTAGTGAAAAAGTAGAAGAGGCCACTCCAGGCGGCCTGGTGGGCGTAGGAACCAAACTTGATCCATCTATCACAAAAAGTGATAGTCTTGTAGGTCAGGTGGCAGGCGAGCCTGATACTCTCCCACTTACACGGGATAAATTCCTCATGAAAGTAAGGTTATTAGAACGTGTTGTAGGTTCAGCCGACGAACTGGTAATAGAACCTATCCATTCCAATGAACTACTTATGCTCAATATTGGCACTGCCACCACAGTTGGCGTAGCGACCAGTGTACGTAAGGATATTGTCGAGGTCAAACTGAAAAGACCGGTCTGTGCAGATTTTGAAGACAACGTGGCGATCAGCAGAAGGGTCGGTGCCAGATGGAGACTCATCGGTTCCGGCATCATAAATGAATGAACTTGATGATATAATGAAAGTCATAATCGATACTAATGCATTCATGGTCCCGGTCCAGTTCGGTCTGGATATCTTCAAGGAACTTGGGCGTCTCGGGTTCAAGGATTTTATTGTTCCTTCATCAGTGACCAGGGAACTGAATGGTATAAAAAAATTTGCCAGGGGTAAGGATAAAATGTCTGCGAACGTTGGTCTCGGACTGGCCCGGCAGTGCAGGGAGATCATTACAGAAGGGAATGCAGATGATGCGATAGTGGAATTGGCCGTAAAAGAGAAGGCAGCGGTTTTCACCAATGATGCAGAACTTAAGAAAAGATTATCTAGTAAGGACATCACAATAGTGTACTTACGTGGAAAGGATCATCTTGAAATAATGTAAGATGTTCGCCATGATAAATATTTTAGATACATAAACACATTAACTATAGAAATCAGAGGATTATTGAATGTACAATAAGGTGAGACTGGCAGATACCGTACGTATTGCTCCTGAATTGCTGGGGGATGATGTTACAAATGCAGTTCGGATTGCTTTGATCGATAAGTTGGAAGGGGAGATTGATAAGACATTAGGTGCCATTGTTGCCGTTATAGATGTGGTCGAAGTAGGTGACGGTCATATTCTTGCCGGTGATGGTGCAGTTTATTATGATGCTACTTTTGACGCTGTAGTTTTTAAGCTTGAACTGCAGGAGATCATAGAAGGCAGTGTTGTTGAGATTGTAGAGTTCGGCTCTTTTATAGGCATAGGACCCATGGATGGGCTTGTCCATGTGAGCCAGATAACTGATGAATATATTTCATTTGATTCCAAGAACGCCCGTCTTGTAACAAAGGAAAGCAACAGGTCACTGTCTGAAGGAGACCATGTGCGTGCCAGGGTCGTTGCATTAAGCATCAACGAGCGTGAGCCGCGGGACAGTAAGATCGGCCTGACCATGCGGCAGCCTGCACTGGGTAGAATTGAATGGATCAAAGAGAACATGGAAGCCAAAGATAAAAAAGAGTCTGCGGAGGCTAAGTAGACTTGACTGAACAAGCCTGTCGTGAGTGCCACAGGATTGTAACCGGCTCGAACTGTAGCGTTTGTGGTTCCAATTCATTAAGTACTGACTGGAGCGGATTTGTAGTGATCATTGATCCATCACGTTCCAGCATTGCAAAGAAACTTAATGTCACCCTTAGCGGAAAATACGCGCTGAAGGTCCGGTAGTGACTATATGCCCGAAACCATCCTTGGCAAGAGGTTCTGCCTTCCTGATGCTATGCGTAGCGATATGCGTAAGCAGTTCGGGGTACTGTATCGCGGGGATGAGGGAGATACTACCAGACAAATGCTCATAGATATGGGCAGCCCCGCCAAACTCATTGCCATAGGAGATATTTCCACATTCAACCTGCTACAGTGTGGAACTGTGCCAGATATATCTGTTATCGATGAAAAAACACATCGGGAGCCTGCTGATGTTGATATAATCAAATGTAACAGGCACTCAAATTTTCGTGATGTCAATGTTACCAACCCACCGAGCTTCGTAGAACCCGAACTGGTATCGGCTTTATCTGATGCAATGGATGCGGATGTCCCGGTGCAGATCATGGTCCACGGTGAGGAAGACCTGGCAGCACTACCGGCGATAGTGCTTGCACCCGTATCATCTGTGGTGATCTATGGTTTGCCTGATGAAGGGGGCATAATGGTCACGGTCACACCTGAGGTCAAGGACCGGATATATGACATGCTTGATAAGATGAAGTGTGATTAAAGATATAAACCATTGAAGATGTTAAAGGACAGAAAAATACATATTTCATAATATAATTAAGGAAAGCAAGATAATGATGATATTGATAATATCAAAACGGAGGATTTAATTTGGAGATTAATATTACAAAAGACTGGGATAACCCATTATTAGACCGTAAAGAGATTACGTTCAATATATCCCATACAGGTGCAACCCCTTCCAGGGATGAGATCAAGAATAAACTGGTTGCGTTGCTTAACTCAAAGCATGAACTGGTGATCGTTGACAAGATCGGGACAGAATATGGCACCCAAAATACCACTGGATATGCAAAAATGTATTCAGATGTGGACAGGGCAAACGAAATAGAGAATAAATATGTCCTGAAACGAAACGAGCTAAAGCCTGTTGAAGAGATGGAGAAGCCAGCCGAGGAAGAATCCGGTAAATCACCGGAAGGCTCAACCGGAGAAGAAACTGTTGCTGAAGAACCGATAGCAACAGAAGAAGCTGCATCTGAAGAACCGGCAGAAGAAGCAGCAAGCGAAGAACCGGTGGACGAAGAACCCGCTGAGTAAAATTAGATAAGGTGATCACAATGGCTGTACATAATTATTACGAGGTTTCAGATAATTCGATAAAGAGGTTAAGACAGTCCTGCCCACGCTGCGGTGACGGGTTCTTTCTTGCCGATCATAAGGACAGACTGACCTGCGGAAAGTGCAATTATACTGAGTTTAAAAAATAATTGCACTTTTTTTTCACACTGATTTTATTATATTATATAGTTTTCAGTGGAAACACATGGCATGTCCAAACAGGTTATGTTTGTTATAGCCTTTTTGTTATTTCGTCTGCATTGTACTGCAGGCTGATGATGCGGCTTCTGCCCCTGGTACCTTTCCCTGTGAAACTGGCATTTATTAATTTTAAGGCTGACAGTTTTTCAAGGGTCTCGTAATACCTGGTATAACCAAGGCCTGTTTTTTCATGGAACCCGTTATACAGTTCACCGGTTTTGATCTCGGTATGTTTGCATATAAGTTCCAGCAGGCTTTTTTCTTCATTTTTCAATGATTTTAACAGGTATGTGAGATGCACCAGCTTTGAGGTCTTGTAGGCTTTCTCCACATCTTCAACTTCGATGGTCCTGGATGCCCGCCTTTCAGCATTGAGACCTGAGCGCTTGAACAGGTCAATACCTACCCTCAGATCGCCAAGCAGTTCAGTACATTCCACCACTTTGTCCAGCACCTCGGGGCCGACCACGTCATTATAGAACCCAAGTTTGTTCCTGTTTTTGAGGATGTCCCGTATCTCATCGCCCGTATATCTGGGAAACTTTATCTCTTCTGCCAGGAGGACTGATTCCACTTTCGGATCAAAATGAAATCCCATGCCAGTATCGCTTAATATGTTGATCACACCTATACGGGCACCGGGATTTGTTTCATGGGCACGCAGTAGCGAATAGAGCACTTTGTCATGTTCACCTTCATGCATCAGGTAGTTGATATCATCCAGGACAACTACCAGTATTTTTTCCTCATCTGCCAGGTGACTGGTGATTTTTTCATTGATCTTCTGGAATGAGACACCTGATGACGGCGGGGCTATATTGAACAGTTTTTTGTATATCCGGGAGTAGACAGTAAACCTGGTGGAATTGGCCTGGCAGTTGATATGGACGGGAACTACCTTTGATGTGATTTTCTCGATCTCTTCGATCAGTTTGTGTACTGCCGTGGTCTTGCCTGTGCCTGGAGGACCTATGCAAAAGGCATTGATGGGTCTTGCGCCGCGCATGGCGGGCCGGACACAGTACATGAGTGCCTGCATCTGGGACTGACGGTGGGCGAAGTATTCCGGTATGTGGTCAAGCTCGAATAGGTCCGGGTCCTTGAAAATTGTCTCATCCCACATCAGAAGGTCTTTGTTCATATCACTAATTTTCCGGTTAAATTTTTGTTTGCTACATATTCCATATTGATATATAAAATTGTTATTAATCAGTTTGCGGGAAAGATTCGTTTTCTCTATTTTTTAGGCGCATAGCGATATTTCATGTACATTCTACGAAACGTATATATTATGATAATATAATTATGAGAAAGCTTCAGCACGGGCTGGTAGCTTAGTCAGGCAGAGCGATGGACTCTTAATCCATCGGCCAGGGGTTCAAATCCCTTCCAGCCCGCCAAACCCCTTATTTTTTTATCCTCCCCTACCACCCCACGTCACATCTGGCACTTTTTTTAAGTAGTATAAGGTCAATAATCTTGTATTTGGAAGAATATTTTCACTAAAATGGAGAGTGGCCATGGTGAAGAGTATACATGTTGCTATTGCACTGGTCTGTATGGCAGTAGTGCTGGCAGTAATAATCCAGCCGGTTCGAAAGGAACCTCATGCAGGGAACGAGGCAGGAGATACAATCATCCTTCCTGAACCACGGGACTCCGGCGAAATATCGGTTGAGGAAGCCCTGCTTGAGAGAAGGTCAGTAAGGAATTATAGGGACGGGGCGCTGACGCTGGCCGAGATTTCCCAATTGCTGTGGGCGGCGCAGGGTATCACACATCCGGGGGGATACAGGACCGCACCATCTGCCGGTGCACTCTACCCGCTGGAGGTCTATGTGGTGGCAGGAAATGTGGACGGTCTCCAGGCAGGAATTTATAAGTACGGGCCGCAGGGGCATGAACTTGAGAAGGTGGCAGAAGGAGATGTGCGTGCTGAGCTGTGTGCTGCTGCGCTTGACCAGGAATTTATTGAGGACGGTGCGGCAGTACTGGTATTTGCTGCGGTCTATGAACGGACTACAGGGAAGTATGGTGAGCGGGGTGTACGGTATGTGCATATGGAGGTGGGGCATGCGGCCCAGAATGTTTATTTGCAGGCGGTCTCGCTGGGGTTAGGGACTGTGGTTGTGGGGGCGTTCGATGATGATGAGGTGGAGAGGCTGTTGCAGATGCAGGATGATGAGCGGGCGCTGTGCATTATGCCTGTGGGGAGGTTGTGAGTTGTGGAGGAACCGGGGGATATATAAAGGATTAGAAAATGTTGAGCAAAATTTGGAGCAATAATAATGGTTTTGATAAGGCCCTTTGAGAAGAGCGATAGCACCACTATGTTAGATATTGAGAAGTTATGCCCGCAGGGTAACGAAAACTGTGCAATGGGGATCGATAAGAGAGATATCATTGCAAGATACGAATTATACGATAATTGGAACGTTCTCGTTGCTGAAGAGGAAGGAAATGTGGTGGGTTGGATAGGCTGGACCGTGAAGCACGATCCACTCAAGGAAGAGACATATGCCTATTTTCCTGAGGTGATGGTGCATCCTGAGTTCCGGAGAAAAGGAATTGCTGCTAAGTTGTTTATAGAGGCAGAGAAGAATGTCAGGAATATTGGATCTGCTTATATTTATGGCTATATTTTTAAGCCAAACGATGCTTCCCGGGCGTTAACTGAAAAACTTGGCTGGTCTAATGTGGGAGAGTTCAGGCTATGTTCGATCTCTGTCTATAAAAAAGTCGATCTTGCACAAAAATTTGAAATTGAACGCATTAATGAAAAAGATATTCCTGAAGCAGTAAGTCTTATCAATGGTTATTATTCCGGACATGCACACTTTGTACCATACACTCCAGAAAGCTTTGTATCTTATGTGAATGGAATTCCCGCATATGGATTAGAGAATTTCTGGGTGGTGAAGGATGAAGGCAGGATCGCAGCATGTGCGGGATTATGGGACAGTTCAGTAATGGGAGATATGTGTTTTACTAAAATGCCACTTACATGGAAGGTCATGAGGGGAGTATTTGGATTGCTGGGTCTATTTGCCAAAATGCCAAAGATACCTGCAGAAGGAGAATATTTTAAAGGGTATAATGTTACTGATCCTGCATTCGAACCAGAAAGTCCTGAAGCAATGTCAAGCCTGATCGGATATTTCAATAACTATTTATTGGATGCCGGAAGGGATTTCTTTACTTGCAACATGGATGTGGATGACCCTCTATTTGATATAATCAAGAAATTCAAACCCCAGGTCGATACTTGGTATGTATACGCCAATGTATTGGAAGGAGAGGCGACAAAGCTCAGTCCGCTCTATATAGATATCAGGGATCTGGTTCTTTGATCTAATAGTTATAAATTTTAGAAAAATTGTGTGTTTGCAGGGAATGTGGATGGTATCCTGGCTGGAAAATATGGTGCCAGCCGTGGGGACATGAACTGCAAACGGTTACCGGGGGAGATGTGCGTCTCTTAGGACTGTGGTTGTTGGGGGGGTTTTAATGATGATGGGGTGGGGAGATGTATATTTGTTACTTTAAAATCCAATGTTTCTAATAACTTTATAAGCTCTCTGCCTTTGATAACAAAGTTTAGGTATTTTGAGCAACTTCCAATTCTCTAAAACCTACAAATTTATTAAGCTCTTCAACTTCAGTCTCTTCGAGACACATATCTATAACTTCACTTATATTTTCCATTGCTTCATCTATGGTTTCACCATAGGAATGGCATCCCTTGAAAAGGGGGCACGTAAGTATGTAATAGCCATCTTTGTCTATTTCAACAATTATTGGCAGATGCAATTTATCCATGTCAAATTCTTCCATAAGATAGATAAATTTCATATATTAAGTTATTTTCCTCAACATTTGTCATGTCAAAGCAGTAAATTTCATAACCAATTTCACTGCACCGATTTTATGTTCTATATTTTTTTATCTACTCTGCCGCCAGCATGAATAAGCCATTCCTCAGCGACTCAACCGAATAGTAAAATGTCAAAGAAAAATAATAAAGTGGGACAGCGCGGATTCGAACCGCAGTCCAAGCGTCCCAAACGCTCGAGGATCGGCCAGGCTACCCTACTGTCCCGCAATAAAACCTGGGTTGTGTTGCCTTCTGTACTCGT